>DASZKM010000038.1:0-7131 GCA_035947055.1 Actinomycetota bacterium | reverse complement strand
GGGAGTCAGGGCTGTGGAGGACCTGGCCGCGGCAGCGCAGAACGGCGGCAAGATCTCTGATGGCGTGGCGGGCTACGACTCGACGACCGGTCGCCAGCCAGCCTTCCACGAGTACGAGGTCCGCGACCTGCTGGCCAAGGAGGCCGTGTACTTCGTCAACTTCAACATCGACGGCTGGGTCCGAGGCGACCACTTCGCTCCCTCGCCGGGCCTGTACACCCGGGGCAACTACATCGGCACAGACCTCAACCGGCAGATGCCGACGGTCGGCCGGATCAATCCTTCGCGCAACCCCCTCCAGGAAAGCGAGATGAGATACGGCCACCGACTGATGCACGAAGTGGCGGCGGGGGGGGTCGGCGGAGAGATGGCATATGGGGCGGACGTCCATGGCGAGGGACAGTCCCGGGCCTGGGTGGACATCATGTACCCCGCCGGGCAGTTCGACTCGGTGAAGCACCGGCAGCACATGTCGATCGCCGAGCGGACCAAGTCAGTCATCGACGACACGCTGTTCCTCGGCGCCGTGGACGCCATCGAAGAAGGTACCGGCGGTGACGGCGGCGAGGGCATTGAAGATGCCCACTCCGCGATCCCCGGGAACGTGGTGCCCACCAAGCCAGCTCGGTGGGGAACGGTTTGGGACACCCTGGGATACACCGACACCGGTTTCATCGGCGACTACCTCGCCGGAGAGCTCGGCGTGACCGGGATGGACTACGAGATCGCGTTCAACCACTCCGACACCACACGTCCGTACGGGCGACCGTGGGGCTTGCTGCTCCAGGAGAACTACGTCAACGCCACGCGGGCCATCATCAAGACGGCGATGGCGTACGCCATGTACCAGGAGCAGGAGTTCGCGGACTTCCGGATCGATCCCGGTGGGCGAGTCGGGTACGTGTACAACCCCGACACGGTTACCGACACGGACGAGAACGGCCCTGGACGGCTGCCTGGACCGCAGGCCAACGGCATCGGGGCCGACGGCAAGCCGGTGACCCAGAGACCCTACGAGGCCACCAACATGGCCTTCTTCGAGGATGAGGCGAAGTACGTGGTGGGCGGGCTTCAGCGGCTGCTCCCCGCCGACATCGCCGCCGACCCCACGGCGTTGGACGCGGTGGACAGCCTGGTCCTGGCGGACATCATCGCTCCTCAGGACGCGCAGGGCCGCACGTACAGCCGGGGCGCGTACCTGGCGAACATCAAGGCGTGGGTGGAGCGCGGGGGCAACCTGATCCTTACGGACCGGGCCCTTCACATCCTGGAGGACATCGGAGTGGTTCCCGCCGGCTCGGTGAGGGACATCAAGGTGTATCAGCCGTATTCGAACTTCGTGGACTTCTCCCACCCGATGCTGGCGGGGCTCCGCCGCAACGCCCGGCAGCTGTCGGAGGCCACGCTGATCGGCTATGGCATCGGGAACAACGCCTCCCCGATGTCCGTGGTCACCACCTCGGCCTGGCGAACCGCCGGCGGACACGTAGTGGGGACCACCGGGAACGGCTCCGGCAGCTCCGACGACGGCACCCAGACGTCGGTCGGTGAGCTGAAGCTGGGAGCGGGGCGGGTCCGGATCATGGGGGGCGGCCTCGGCATTCCGACCGAAACGGAGGACCACCGGTACGGGCTGAAGGACTACTCGCTGACCTACTCGGGCCTGTACATCTTGGAGAACTCCATCAAGCACGACGCGCCGGGCCTGGGAACCATGCCCGCGGCCAGGTCGTTGGCCGCCGACGCGAGCGTGGGCATCCTCCCGATCCTGTTCTTGGGCGTGGCCTTGCACCGCCGGCGCAGGCGTTAGAGGACTAGGGCGAGCCCGGCCCCACGAAATCTCGGCCGGGCTCGCAGAACGAGAGGAAGTCGCACCACCGGCACTGCTCGCCGGGCGTGGCGTCGAACCTCGCGCCGGTGATCCCGGCCAGCGCCTCCTTCACTCGGGCCCGGGTCTCCGCGGGATCCCCGGCCTTGCGGGTTCGCTCCTCCCCCTCCGCCAGGAAGTAGTACGTCAGCGTGAGGTCTTCGGGCCGCTTGTTCCAGATCTCGATGCAGGCCAGCGCGTACAGGTCGAGCTGCAAACCGAACAATGGATCATCCTCGGACGGCACGCGTCCGGTCTTGTAGTCGACGACCTCCCACGGCCCGTCCGGCGTGCCGAACACGGCGTCGATGCGGCCGCCGATGACGATGCCGTCGAGGTACAGGATGAAGGGCCGCTCGGTGTACAGCGGGGTGATCTGAGCGAAGCGGCTCCCGGTGAAGGCGTCCTTCAGCCGCTCCGCGACGCCGGGCTCCCCCAGCCGCTCGTCCACCGACAGGTCCGGCAGCGCGTCCACCTCGAGGAGCGTGGCCTGCCCTCGGCTCTGGAGCTCGATCCATCGGTGGATGTCGCTTCCCAGCCGGGCCCGCGGGTTGGGCTTGCGCGGCAATGGCTGAAGGTACGACCAGTAGAACCGCTTGGGGCACGTCAGGTACTCGAGGACGCCGGACACCGACAGCGTCGAAGGGACCGCGGGCCCGGGTTCGGGCCGGGTGCGCTGCCGGATGAGCTCCGCTCGCTCCAGGTCGGCCCGAACCCGGTCGCGGAACAAGACCTGTTCTTCCGGAGGAAGCTCGGACGAACGCACCTCCACGCCGGCCGCATCGGCCGACGCGTTGCGGGCGGCGGCGTGCCATCCCTCGGGGAACAGCTCATCGACGTCATCGTCCTTGCCGGGCCCCGGCCAGCCCGCGGCCCGCTCGCCGCGCCGGGCCAGCAGCGGGTTCTCCTCCGGCGTCTCGGCCCGGTCGATCTCCTCGCATGCGGCCTCGCCCACGATCTCCTCGTAGAAGACGCTGGGGTCGAAGGCCTCAGCCGGACCCTCGTACCAGTGCGCGGCCGACACCACGAGCTCGTCGCGGGCCCGGGTCAGCGCCACGTAGCACAGCCGCCGCTCTTCCTCCAACGCCCTGGCTTCCAGCTGGGCCCGGAACGGCGCCACCTTCCCTTCGTACTTCGGCAGCAGCTCGGCGTCCCCGCGCAGCTCGAACGGCAGTCGCTGCGGCTGCCTCACCGGGTTGGGCTGCCGCGTGGTGTCGGGGAACAGCTTGGAGCGCGACTGCGAGGCCAGACCGGGCACGAACACCATCGGCCACTCCAGGCCCTTGGCCTTGTGGATCGTGAGGAGCTTGACGGTGTTGGCCTCGGAGATCTGGATCGGCTCGAGCTCGTCCTCCGACTGCTCGGCGGCATTGAGGTACTCCATCAGCGCGGGAAGCGACGCCTCCCCCTCCACCGGCGCGAACGCCGACACGTGGTCGACGAAGTTCAGGAGGTTGCGCTTGGCCGCCCGGGCCACCTCGGAGTCCGATGCCTCCAGCTCCGGGAGCAGCCCGGAGCGCTCCATCACCTCGGCCACCAGATCCGACACGGTGCCGCGAGCGGCTCGGCGGAGCTCGGCCAGGACCTCCCGGAACTCCTTCAGGCGGATGCGTGCTTCCTCGGAGAGCCCGGTCATGTCCTCGTCGTCCAGATGGTCGAGCGCTTCGGCCAGCGCGAACCGAACGTCTCCGGGCCGAACGTCCTCGCCGGCCAGCTCGTCGGACAGGACGCGGTTGTGCCGAGCCGACCATCTGGCCAGCGCGACCAGGTCGCGGTACCCGATCCGCCACCGCGGTCCCTGGAGGACACGGGCCAGGGCCACGTTGTGCGAGGGATCCTCCAGCAGCCTGAGCCACGACGCCAACTCGACGACCTCGGGAAGCTTCAGCAGCCCTCCCAGGTCCACCACCTCGACGGGGATGCCCTCCTCGCTGAGGACCTCGGCCACCGGACTGAACAGCCGCTTCTTGCGACACAGGACCGCCACGTCCTGCCAGCGCGGCTCGCCGTTCCCCTTCGCCATCTGTTCCTTGATGAGCTCGGCGATGCGCCTGGCTTCCTCCCGCTCGTCGGTGGCCACGAACGCCCTGACACGGCCCTTGCCCCGGTCGGGATGGGGCCGCAGCGTCTTGTCCGGCGCCCGGCGCTGCGGAGGGATCTCATCGATGATCCGGTTGGCGACGTCGAGGATCCGCGAGCCGGAGCGGAAGTTGACGTACAGCGGGCGCTCGACGCCGTCGTCGCCCGTGCCGAACTCCTCGTGGACCCGAAGGATGTTGGCCAGGCTGGCTCCCCGCCAGGCGTAGATGTTCTGGTCCGGGTCGCCCACGGCCATCACGGGATGGCCGGGCCCGCACAGCAGGGCCAGGAGGCGGGCCTGGGCGATGTTCGTGTCCTGATACTCGTCGAGCAGCACGACCCGGTACCGCTCCCGGAACTCCTGAGCGACCTCCGGGTGGGCCTCCACCACCCGGCAGGCCTGCACGATCTGGTCCCCGTAATCCAGAAGACGCAGGTCGCGCTTCCGGTCGCGATACGCGGCCACCAGCTCGGCCAGCTCCACGCGCTTCCGCGCCGTGCGCATCAGCTCGTTGTCCGCCTTGACCTCTCGGTCCTCGGCCAGGGCTCGGCCGTGCTCCGCCACCGCTTCGGGTTCCACCAGGTGGTTAGCGCACTCGTCGGCCAGAGCCAGGACGTCCGGAAGGATGCGGGTGAGCGTCCGGATCTCCAAGTGCTGGAACGCCCGGTCCTCGAGGAGGCTCAGGGCCAGCTGCCACCTCTGGGCGTCGGTGATCAGACGCTGTCCCGGTTCCATCCCCATGGCCAGCCCGTACTCGCGAACCAGCCGGTCGGCGAACGAATGGTAGGTGAGGACCGTGGCTTCCTCCCCTTCGGGGAGGGCCAGCCCGGCGGTGGCCTCGCGAACCCGGCGGGCCAGCGCGTCGGTGGCCTTGTTGGTGAACGTGAGGCACAGGACCTCGGACGGCGGGGCGCCGGAGTGCTCCGCTTTCAGCCGTCCGGTGGCCACCATGGCCAGGTACACCACCCGAGCGGCCATCACCGCGGTCTTGCCCGAGCCAGCCCCCGCCACCACCGCGCACGGGTCCATGCCGTGAGTGATCGCTCGCCACTGCTGGACGGTGGGGACCTGGCCGCCGAGGGCCGCGACGATCTCCGCCGGCGCATCCATGTATGGGGCCTCGTCCTCCGAGGGCCGGGCCGGGAACTTCAGCACGGTGCCGGTCATCGTGGCACCTCGCGCCCCTCGTCCCACACCGGGCAGATGGGCTTGAACGAACAGAAGGTGCAGTCCGCGGTGGGGCTGGGAGCGAACTGCTCGGAGCGGATCAACCCCAGCAGATTCCGGATCCGGGTCTCCACCCGAGCCTCATAGCCTTCTATCTGTCTCGGGGAAACTCCACGCACGGTGAACTTTCCCTGCGACAGCTTCCCCAGATACGCGAGTGTGAGGTAACCCGGCTCCCCGAGATCCTTCAGCTCCGGGTCCCGTTTCAGGGCCAGGTAGTACGCAGCCAACTGAAGGTCGTCGCGGGCCTCGTCGAAGCTCATCGCGTACCGGCTGGTCTTGTAGTCGACGACCCGCAAGTGCCCGTTGTCCATCCGGAAGATGGCGTCGATCCGACCGCGGAGGACGGCACCGTCGATGGGGAACTGGAACGCGACCTCTGAGTGCTCCGGTTCCTGCTGCTCACCGTTCACCCACCGGGCCAGCATCTCCCGCCCATCGGCGTACCGGCGTCGCTCGATGGCCCGGTTGGGGAACACGTTCGGTTCCCACACCTCGTCCAGCGCAGCGTGCAGGGCCTCCTCTTCCCGAGGGATCTCGTCCTTCTGGGCTCGGTCGATGATTCTGTGGACCACGCCGCCCAGCCACATCTGGTGCGTCTCGTCGGGGTCCAGCCCCATCTCGACCGCGTACAGGTACTGGAGCGGGCAGTTCTCCAGCGACGACAGCCGGGAGTAGCTGGACCGGATGAGGTCCTCGTACAGCGGCGTGCCGGGGTTGGTCCACTCCCGCCCGCCCCACCACCGGACGGGGTCGGCGCCGATCTGAGGGATCACCGACAGGACAGCGAGCCGGTCCCACGCGGGCGCGCCGGGATCGCGCAGCCGCCGCCGAAGGTCCCCTTCCATGGTCCGCAAGGACGCGGATGGCGGCGCTTCCTCGGCCGGCGGCGACCACTCCAGGCCGATCCGCTGGGCGAATCGAGACGGCGACCGAGGGTTGCGGCTCCCCGCCGAATGACTGGCGAACAGCACCGTGCGGCGCCGGGCCCGAGACACGGCCAGCCGGAAGAGCGCCCGCTCCTCCGCCAGCCGCTCGCGTGCTCGCTCCGACACCGTCTTCGGGGCGACCAGGGTCTCGATGTCCAGGAGTGGGGCGCGGCGGTCGAGGGATGGGAACTCTCCTTCGAGGCATCCGACCACGAGCGCCACTTCCACCTCCGCGCCGTGGGCCCGGTGCGCGGAGATGACCCGCACCGCGTCCGGCTGGCGCTCCTCCGGCGGGAGCCACGGATCCGGCCCGAACTCGGCGGCCTCCACCGTTTCCAGATAGTCCTCGACCGTTGCCGACGGCCGGCGCTCGACGAACCGGGTCAGCACGTCGCCCAGCGCGGACAACGCGTCCATGTCACGCTGCCGGTCACCGGTAGCGACCAGCTCGCGGAAGTACGGGATGCCGGCTTCGGACCAGAACCAGAAGAACAGGCCGTCGGGTCCGCGCTCGTCGGCGATCCGTGGTGCGTCCTGCATCAACCGTCGGAACCGCTCCACAGGGGTTCGAAGCTCGGCCGAAACGTCGGTGACGTTCTCCGTCACGAGCTGGAGAACGCTCATCTCCTTCGTTCGGGCCATGCGCCGCAGCCGCCGGAGCTGGTGTGGGTCGAGCCCACCGATGGGCGACCCCAGCACCGGCTCCATGAGCTCCTCGCGCCGCTCGGGCCGGAACACCAAGCGAAGGAAGTCGATCACGGGACGGTTGGCCGGCTCCGACGCGACGGCCGCTTCCTCGGCGATGACGACGAACGGGATTCCGTGCCGGGCCAGCGTGTGCCGCAATCCGGTGAGGTACGAGCCGTACCGCCGAAGGATCACCGCCATGCCCGACCATCGCACGTCCTCTTCCACCCGGAACCGAAGGAGCTCGTGGGCCACGGCTTCGGCTTCCTCGCCGGGATGGGCGAACAGCCGAAGCCGTGGCCCACGAGCTCCTTCGGTTCCGGGTGGAAGAGGACGTGCGA
>DASZKM010000037.1:0-22568 GCA_035947055.1 Actinomycetota bacterium | reverse complement strand
GGAAGATGATCCTCACCGGGTAGACGACGTACCGGAGGGAGAAGAAAGCGATGAGGAGGACCCCGATCGCCGACCAGGCGACGATTCCCCACCGGGCCGCCCGGGCAACAAGGGGTGTGCCGGTCAGACGGCTGCGATCCTCGTCCACGGGTTCGCGTTCGATTATAGGTGGCGGTCCTATGTCGGCCGCGTTCTCGCTTCAGGGACCTGCCTGAGAACGACCGATAGACTGAAGCGATGCTCCACACGGTTCCCCTGGCCGACCAGCGAAAGGTCGACGACTACCGTGAACCCGCCGGGGACGAAGCCGTCGACCGGCTGATCAAGGCCGCGGAGCCCCTCAAGGGATCCCGGATCGTTCACGTCAGCAGCACGTCGTACGGCGGCGGGGTGGCCGAGCTGCTCCCCACCCAGCTGGCCCTCCTCCAGGACCTGGGCATCCAATCGGAGTGGCAGCTGATCGAAGGGTCGGAGGAGTTCTTCGCCATCACCAAGCTGGTCCACAACGGATTGCAGGGCATGGGTGTTCCGTGGAACGAGGGCATGGAGGAGTCGTACCTGGCGCGGGTGCTGGCCAACGCCGAGCGGTTCGAGGAGGGCGCGGACTTCGTGTTCGTCCACGACCCCCAGCCGGTGGCCCTGCTGACGTTCCTGGAGGAGGAAGGGCGTCGGAAGGGCAAGTGGGTGTGGCGATGCCACATCGACCTGTCCGTTCCCATGGAATCCATGTGGTCGTTCTTCGCCGTGCATGCGGCTCGGTACGACGCGGCGATCTTCACGCTGGAGGACTTCGTGCGCCATGAGGTGTGCAGGCGCGTCGAGGTGATCCCGCCCTCCATCGACCCGCTCTCTCCGAAGAACGCGTGGCTGGACGAGCGGATGGTGGGGATCGTGGGCCGCGTGTATGGGATCGACATGGCCCGGCCCATCGTGACGCAAGTCTCCAGGTTCGACCCGTGGAAGGACCCGCTGGGCGTGATCGAGGCGTACCGGGCGGCCAAGCGCGACGTTCCCGATCTCCAGCTGGTGCTGGTGGGGTCCATGGCCCACGACGATCCCGAGGCATGGCACTACCTCGACCTGGCCGAGCAGCACCGCGGCGACGACCAGGACCTACACATCCTCACCAACCTGCAGGACGTGGGGCCGGTGGCCGTGAACGCGTTCCAGCGAGCCTCCGACGTGGTGATCCAGAAGTCGCTGCGCGAAGGGTTCGGGCTCACCGTCTCCGAGGCGCTGTGGAAGGAGCGGCCGGTGATCGGCGGGAACGTCGGCGGGATCCGCCTGCAGATCGAGGATGGGGTGAGCGGGTACCTGGTCGACTCACCCGAGCAGTGCGCGGAACGCATCGTAAAGCTCGTCCGCGACGAGACCCTTCGGACGTCGATGGGGAAGGCTGGACAGGCCCGAGTTCGGGAACAATTCCTGTCGGTGCGAGAGTTGACCGACTACCTGGAACTGCTGGGCTCCCTGTGAGCCAGCGCGTCCTCGTCGCGTCAAACCGCGGTCCCGTCACCTTCCGGGAGGTCGACGGGGATCTCGTCCCTCGCCGGGGCAGCGGCGGGTTGGTGACGGCGCTGGCCCCTGCGGTGCAGGACACGGGCGGTCTGTGGGTCGCCGCGGCCATGAGCGACGGGGACCGGGAGCGGGCCTCCGAGTCGCCCGACGGCAAGGTGGAGGTGGTCACCGGGGACGCCAAGTACCGGATTCGGCTGCTGTCGTTCGACCCTGAGGTGTACGACCAGGCCTACAACACCGTCAGCAACCGGCTCCTGTGGTTCCTCCACCACTACCTGTGGGACCTTCCCCGGGCTCCGGACCTGGGCCTGGACACCCAGGCGGCGTGGGAGTCGTACCAACAGGTGAACCAGGCGTTCGCGCAAGCGCTGGCCGAGGAGGCCGGCAAGGACCCGGCATCGGTCCTGATCCAGGACTACCACCTGTCGCTGGTTCCGGCTCGCCTCCGGGACATCGCTCCCACGGCCCGAAGCGTTCACTTCCACCACGTGCCGTTCGCCGGCGCCGACTACCTCCGGCTCCTTCCCCGGGCGATCCGCGAGGAGCTCCTGGGAGGTCTGCTGGGAGCCGACGTCGTGGGGTTCCAGACCGAGCGATGGGCGGAGAACTTCCTGGGCGCGTGCCGGTTGCTGGAGGGGGCCGACGTCTTCTGGCGGCGGCGAGCGATCCGGTGGCAGGGCCGGCTGGTGCGGGTGGGGGTTTATCCGATCAGCATCGACGCGGCGCTGATCCGCTCGCTGGCCGGCGCGCCGGGGGTTCGGGACAAGCGCCGGGAGCTCGAGGCGTGGCGGGGCGACCGCCGCCTGCTCCTCCGCGTGGACCGGGCCGAGCTGTCCAAGAACATCCTGCGGGGATTCCTGGCCTTCGAGGACTTCCTCCGCCGGTACCCCGAGTGGAAGGGGAAGGTCGTGTTCCTGGCCCTCCTCAACCCGTCGCGATGGGGCATCGAGGACTACCGCGAGTACCTGGACGCCTCTCTTCGGGAGGCGGAACGAGTCAACAAGGAGTACGGCGGCGACGAGTGGACGCCCATCGAGGTCCGGGTGGGCGACAACTACGAGGAAGTCCTGGCGGCGTACGGGATGTACGACGCGCTGATGGTGAACCCGGTGTTCGACGGGATGAACCTGGTGGCGAAGGAAGGACCGCTGCTGAACCGGCGACAAGGCGCCCTGATCCTGTCGCGGACCGCGGGCGCATACGCGGAGCTGGGCAAGGCCGCGCTGGGCGTCGACCCCGTGGACATCGCGGGTACCGCCGACGCCATCGCGGCGGCGATGACCATGCCGGCCGAGCAGCGGGGTCAGCGGGCCGGGGTTCTCCGCCGGACCGCGGCGGCCCGGTCACCGGCGCAGTGGGCCAAGCGGCAACTGCGCGACCTCGAACGCGCCGCCGGCTGAGGGTGATCGTCGCGCGGCTCAGCCCTTCCTCGATCCGGCGCCTATCGGTCCTGGGGCTGGCCATCCTGCTGCTGCCCGCATGTCGCGGCGATCGCGTGCGATTGGCCGATCGGCTGGAGCCCGGCCGTCGGTTGGAGCACGAGCTTCACCTCGAGGCCCGGATCAGCCGGGCGCTCGCGGGCCGGCAACAGCGCCAGGACGTGGTGGCCACTTTCCGTGCGGCGCAGCAGATCCTGGCCCCGCTGCCCGATGGGGGGGCGGAGGCCACGTTCTCGCTCATCCCCCAATCGCTGGAGGTGAACGGCCAGCCCGTGGAGGTGGGGCCGGATCAGGACTTCAACGTGCATCTGGGGCCCGACGGACGGGTCGTTGCCATCGAGGAAGCCGGCGGTCAGCCCGGCGAGGCGCTGGGCCCCCTGGGCATCGAGCGCCTCCTGCCCCGGCTGCGGCCGGTGCTCCCGGGCGCCCTGGTTGCTCCCGGCGACCGCTGGCGTTCGCGGACGAACTTCGTCGACGAGACCGGGACCTTCTCGCTGACCACGAGCTCACGTCTCTCCGAGCTCGGCCTGCTCGATGGCCGGGAAGCCGCGCTGGTCCGCACGACGTACCGGTCACCGGTGGACCGGCGGGAGACGTTCGCCAACGCCGTGGCCCACATGCAGGGCACCGACGTCGGTGCACAGGAAGCGTGGTTCGCGCTCGACGGATCGCTGCTCCGCTCGTCCGGCGATTCCGTGGGGAGCTACCGCGTGACGTTCAGCCCACCCGGTGGAGAGGTCGGCCTGGCGCCGGTGGAGGGAACGCTCGTGGTACGGCTGCACACCGAGCTTCGGTTGATCTCGTCGCCGCCGGCTGCCCCGCCCGCCTAGGCGGTCTCTTCGGTGGCCGGCGTCTCCTCGCCGGCTTCCTGGGTGGCGGCGTAGTCGGCGCCGATGATGACCGTCACGTCGACGTCGGCGTCGGGAGCGGTCTCCTCGAGGATGGCGCCGGAGAAGAACTGCTGCGCGAGCGCCTCGGCGTCCACCCTCGACTTCGGGTGGTAGAACAGCGTGGTCGTCTCGTACGAGCGGTTGGCGTTGCCGATGGTCAGCACGTCGTAGCCCGCGTCCTCCAGCAACAGGCGCGTGTCGTCGGCCAGACCGCTGACGCTGGTCCCGTTCAGGACCTGGATGCTGACCTCGCTCGGCTCGCTGACCTGCGGTGACGCCCGAGTCGGGGGCGGGGAGATGGCCGGAGCGACGGGGGCCGTCGGGGAGATCACCGCACCCGGTTCCTCGGTGATGGCCTGGCCGTCGCTGGGGAACGCCTTGGACAGCACGAAGATCCCCAGCGCCACGGCGAGGGCAACGAGCGCCGCTCTCAGAACCGCGGTAGCCAAGGAAACGTAGAAGCTCGCTCGGGAGCCGGGCTCATGCCTTCCAGCCAATCCTCCTCCGTGCTGTGGCAGAACGGCCCGCCAGGGGCGTCACTAGCGCCCCAGACCGAGGTGCCGGGCGAACCGCTGCCTCCTGCGCGCCGTTCGCAGACGGCGGAGCCTTTTGACGAGCATCGGGTCGTGTCGGAGCGCATCGGGTGAGTCGATCAGGCGATTCAGAAGCTGATAATAGCGCGCGGGAGACAGCCCGAATCGCCTGCGGATCTCCCGCTCCTTCGGTCCGGGGCCAAGCCACCAACCCCGCTCGAAGTCGAGGATCTCGCGCGCCCGGTCATCGAGTTCGACGTGTTCGTCCATCGGTTGGCGTCGCGCCGAATCAACGATAGGAGCGGCATGAGGGCCGTTCAAGCAAATCCGACGATTACGGGAACAGGCCGCGGGTGGTGTGGGCCTCTGCCACCCGGGAAACGCCGAGGATCGTGGCCGCCTGGCGCATCGTGACCTTGCGATCTTCGGCCAGCTCCAGAACCTCCACGTACGACTCTTCCATGATCCGGCGGAGGCGAGCGTTCACCTCATCCTCGGACCAGAAGTACGCCTGGATGTCCTGCACCCATTCGAAGTACGACACGGTGACCCCGCCCGCATTTGCCAGGATGTCCGGCACGACCTGCAGGCCGCGGTCGTGGAGGATCTCGTCGGCCTCCGGGGTCGTGGGCCCGTTGGCCGCCTCCACCAGGATCTTGGTCTGGAGCCGGTCCGCGTTGTGCTCGGTGATCACGCCCTCCAGGGCCGCAGGGATCAGGACGTCGCACTCCAGCTCCAGCACGTCGCGGCTGGAGATCTGTTCGCCTCCTTCGTAGCCCTTGACCGTGCCCGCCTCGTCGTGGTGCGCGGCCACGCCGACCGGCGACAGGCCCCGCGGGTTGTACACCGCGCCCTGGACGTCGCCCACCCCCACGATGAGGCAGCCCTGGTCGGCCAGGAGCTGCAGGGCGGGAGCTCCCACCTTGCCGTAGCCCTGGACCACCACCCGGGCCTGGTCCACCGGCATGGCCATGTGCTTCAGGGTCGCGATCGTGACGTACATCACGCCCCGCGCGGTGGCGAAGCTGCGTCCGGCGGATCCCCCCACGGACAGCGGCTTGCCGGTGACCACTCCCGGCACGGAATACCCCTGGTTCATCGAGTACGTGTCCATGATCCACGCCATGACCTGCTCGTCGGTGCCCACATCGGGCGCGGGGATATCTCGCTCCGGTCCGATCAGCGGAAGGATCTCCGAGGCGTACCGCCGGGTGAGGTGCTCCAGCTCGGTCCGGGTGAGCCTCTTGGGATCGACGACCACACCACCCTTGGCGCCCCCATACGGGATCCCGACCACAGCGCACTTCCACGTCATCCACATGGCCAGCGCCTTGACCTCGTCGAGGTTCACGCTGGGGTGATATCGGATGCCACCCTTGGACGGTCCGCGCGACGTGTTGTGGTGAACCCGATAGCCGGTGAAGACGTGGATGGAACCGTTCTCCATGCGGACGGGAACGGAGACCTCCAGGGTGCGCTTGGGATGGCGGAGCACTTCGTGGACGTTGGGATCGAGGTTGATGATCCTGGCCGCCTCGTCCAGCTGGGACAGGGCTTGTTGCCATGGAGTTGTGGCCAACGCCGACTCCCTTGTCCGCGCGGGCACTGACAGTAGCACGCGGTTGTACAAACGAACCCTGTTCAGTCAAGCAACGAACGACACTCGAGCTCCACGTTCGATCGGATCGGTTCGTCGGTCGCCTAGCGCAACGCCTGTTCGCTATATGAGTCTTTTACCTCTACCTGTGTTATGGTCGCACGGTGAGAGGTCACGGTTATCCCCACGGCTCTCGGGCGCGGTGGCGGAACGCGCGGGGCCAGTGGAAGGTCCGGGCCCGGGTCGAACGATTCGTCGAGCCGGCCGTCCTCCTCCTGCTCCGCGAGGGACCACGCCACGGCTACGAGCTGCTGGAGCACATCCCGGAGATCGCCGGTGAGGAGCGGGCCGTGGACCTGGGCAACCTGTACCGGCTCCTCCGGGCGCTGGAGATGGAAGGGTTCGTGACCTCGCAGTGGAGCGCTGAGCTTCCGGGGCCCGCGAAGCGTACCTACCAGCTGACGGCGTCGGGCCGGGCGCTCCTGGACCGGTGGGCCCAGGCCCTCATCCGTGCCAGCACGTCGATCGAAGGATTCCTGGAGCGATACGAGAGCAAGGAGAGGAGGTGACCACATGCATCGAGGACATCGCGGCTACGGCCGGGGCGGGTGCGGGCCGGGCTGGCCCTTCGGCCGGTCCCTGAAGCGGGAGGACCTCCTCCGCCGGCTGGAGGAATATCAGCGCGACCTGGAGGAGCGAACCGCGGACGTGGCGGACCTCATCCGACGGCTCAAGGAAGAGCAGCCTCAGCCGACGGAGACGGCGTCCGTCTGATGGGCGCGGCTCAGCCGGACGGGACGACCTTCGCGTTGGAGATGACCAGAGCGAAGTCCTGGTCGGTCGGCTGGGCGTCGCCGGGGATGCCGTCCCCCGGCACGTTCCAGGCGGCGACGTCGACGCCGTAGGTCCCCGACCCGGCTTGCTTGAGGAACACGTTCTCCACGTTGTTCAGACGGTCGGCGGTGCCTCCGGTGACGGAGGTGCCGCCGGCGAACACGTTGCCGAGATAGACGCTGCCGTCCGGCGCGATGACCCGGAGGTCCAGGTCGTTCACCAGCGCGGGCCGGGCTCCGGCCGCTCCAGGCGCGTCCGTCCAGGCGACGGTGACCCTGAGCGGCTTCGATGGATCGGCCGCGGTGATGTCCACACCATGGAGCTGGTCGCGGGCCGTGAACACCACGCTCTGGTCGACGAACACTCGCTCGGTTCCCGGATCGAACAGCGTCCCCAGGTTCACCCGCCCCCAGCCCTCGTTCCCATTCGGGATGTCGGCCGGCCCCATGTCCGTGGCCGAGTTCACCAGCAGCGCCTTGGCCATGGCCGGCGAGGGATCGGCGCCACCGTTCCGGTTCCGCCACCAGTCGTGGATGAGGACCACGGCACCGGTGACGTGCGGTGCCGCCATCGAGGTCCCCGAGCAGTTCACGTACCGGCCGAACCCCATCGTGAAGGTGATCGCGTCCCCCGCCGAGCCACACACGAACCCGAACGCCATGGCCGAGGCCACGTCCTGGCCCGGAGCGGCCACGTTGGGGAGGATGCGCCCGTCGCGGCCCGGACCTCGTGAGGAGAAGCTCGACACGGTATCGATCCCGGTGCTCGAGGCGGGGATCACCCGGTGCGAATGCGAGCTGGCCACCGTGATGATGTTCTTGGCTTCCTTCGGCTGCGTGATGGTTCGAGGATTCGGCCCCGAGTTGCCGGCGCTGAACATCATGGCGAACGGCTGGTTGCCCGCCCTCTCGGCGTCGGCGTCGCGGACCACGAAGTCCAAGGCCCGGGCCCGGGGCACGTACCCGGCGCCGGCCGCCCCGCCGGTGTTCCACGAGGCGTTCCATCCGATGGACCCCTCCCGCGACGACAGCCGGGTCAGCGATTCCCATTCGTTGGGCGGGAAGTCCGGAGCCGCCCCGCCGATCAACGCCTCGTCGATGAACGAGACCTTGGGCGCGACGCCGAGCCCAAGGAGCAGCGACTCGTTGTCCTCGGCCCGGCCCACCGTCGGAAGCATCGCGCCCCGCCCGCCGACGATCCCCGCGACGTGCGTGCCGTGGCCGCCCGGATCACCTTCCTCGCCGAAGAACTCCTTCACGATGCGTCCCTGCAGCTCCGGGTGGCCCTCGTCCATCCCGGTGTCCGCGATGGTCACGATGACGCCTTCGCCGTCGATCCCACGCTGAGCCAGGAACGGCTCGTAGCCTGGAACCGGACGGCCGCCGGACATGTTGCCGGCCAGGATCTGGTCCGTGCCCTCGTCCTCCGCGAAGAACCCGAGCGCTGCGGGTCCGACGTGCTGGACGGCGGGATCGGCAGCCACCGAACGCAGCGCGTCCGCCGGACCCCGGACCACCAGCGTCTCAAGGCCATGCGATGAGAACCGGCCGGCCAGCAGCCCTGCGGCCGCCACCCGCCTGGCCAACCCGTCGGCGAGACCCGGGTAGACCAGAACCTCCGCCGCCACCATCCCCGCATCCGGGAGGACCGTGTCCATCTTCTGCTCCGCGCGCAGGGGAGCGACGGAGCGAACGCCGTCCAGCTCCTCCGCGCGGTCCACGGCCCCCGGGCCGCCGAAAGCCAGGTAGGCGTGGTGAGGGACGTACTGGGTAGCCTCGAGGCCGGCCGCCTCCAGAGCGGGACGGTCGGCGGCGACGATCCTCCGGTCGAACTGGACCCGGACCCAACCCGGCTGCTTGGCCGTGGCCGACGCGGACGGCGAGACGAGCGCGGCGGAGAGCAGGGCGACGGCAGCTAGGGAGCCGAACAACCTCGGGCGCGGGGACACGGGCGGCCTCCTCGTTGAGTGTGGTTGTCAATTCGCCCCCGCGGGGTGCTTCTCCTTCCTTGCTCCTCTGTGGCACTCTGCGGGAGATGGAGACCAGGGCGGATCAGTTCAGGGAGCACTGGGCGGACGAGATGGAGAGCGCGGCCCTGTATCGGTCGATGGCCGAGAGCTCCTCCGGCGAGCAGCGGGAGATCTTCCTGGAGCTGGCCGCGGCGGAGGAACGGCACGCCGCTCACTGGTCCCGCAAGCTTCGGGAGCTGGGGGAGCCCCAGCCCCGGCTGGAGGACCACCGCCGGTCGTTCAAGACGCGGCTGCTGCTGTGGCTGACCCGGCGGCTCGGCCCCCGGGCGGTCCTTCCTCTGGTCCAGTCGGCGGAGGTGGCCGACGCCGGCCATTACGACCGCGTGGAGGACGCTACCCCGGCCATGGCCGTGGACGAGCGGATCCATGCGCGCGTGGTGGGCGGGCTGTCGCCCAGCTCTGCCCGGGCCGGCATCCTGCGAGGCGAGCGGTGGCACCGTGGAGATGCCTCGGGCTCGGTTCGCGCCGCGGTGTTCGGTATCAACGACGGGCTGGTCTCCAACCTCGCCCTGGTGATGGGCGTGGCCGGCAGCCAGGCGTCGGGACGGTTCGTGATGCTGGCCGGGCTGGCGGGGCTTCTGGCCGGGGCGTTCTCCATGGCCGCCGGGGAGTACATCTCGGTTCGTTCGCAGCGGGAGCTGTTCGAGCGGGAGATCGCCCTGGAGGCCGAAGAGGTGGAAGCCATGCCGGAGGAGGAGGCCAACGAGCTCGCGCTCATCTACCGGGCCAAGGGGATCCCCCGGGAACAGGCGGAGGCCCTGGCCACCAGGATCATGGCGGACCCTCGGAGCGGTCTGGACACCATGGTCAGGGAGGAGCTCGGCCTGAACCCCGAGGAACTCGGGTCCCCCCAAGGGGTTGCGGCCTCCAGCTTCGTCTCGTTCGCCACGGGTGCCCTCGTTCCTCTGGTGCCCTACCTCGTGGGGTCGGGGACCGCCGCGTTCGTGGGGGCCATCATCGCGGCGGGCGTGGCGCTGTTCGCGGTAGGTGCAGGCATCAGCCTGCTCACGGGAAAGGGCGTCCTCCGCTCGGGTCTGCGACAGGTCCTGGTTGGGGCGGTGGCCGCAGCCATCACGTTCGGCGTCGGCCGGTTGGTGGGGGTCTCGGTGAGCTAACCGTCGCTAGGGCAGGACGAGATCCCCGCGGCGGAGGGGGAACGCGGACTCGCCCGCGGCCGGTCTCACCGCCAGGACCTGGTGGACCTGCAGACGTCCCGCCTCGAACATCCGGGCCGAGGCCGCCATGTACAGGCGCCACACCCGGTACCGTCCTTCCCCTACCAGGCGAACGGCCTCGTCGCGTGCCGCTTCCAGATTGGCCACCCAGCGTCGGAGCGTTAGCGCGTAGTGCTCACGCATGCTCTCTACATCCCGAACCTCGAAGCTGACCTGCTGCATGAGGCCGATCACGGTACCGACCTCGTGCAGCTCGCCATCGGGGAACACGTACCGGTTCACGAACGTGCTCCGCCGGCGCCGGCCGGGCTCCGGGGGCTTGGCGATGCCGTGGTTGAGGAGCCGCCCGCGCGGACGGAGCAGCTGATGGAGGTGAGTGAAGTATTCCTCGAGGCGTTCCCGTCCCACGTGCTCGAACATCCCCACGCTGGAGATGGCGTCGAACGGCTCGTCGTCCACGTCGCGCTCGTCCTGGAGACGGATCTGCACCCGGTCGGCCACGCCGGCTTCCGACACACGCTTGGCCGCAAGCTCGGCCTGCCGCCGGGAGATCGTCACCCCCACCACCTGCGCCTCGAACCGGGTGGCGGCGTGGATGGCCAGGGTTCCCCAGCCGCAGCCCACGTCGAGAAGCCGATCGCCCGGACGCAACGCGAGCTTGCGGCAGATGAGCTCGTTCTTGTCGGCCTGGGCTTCCTCCAGGGTGGCTTCGGGCGAGGAGAAGTACGCACACGAGTAGGTGAGGGCCGGGCCGAGCACGAGGCGGTAGAAGTCGTTCGATACGTCGTAGTGGTGAGCGATGGCCGCCGCGTCCCGTGACCGGCTGTGCAGCGGGCCTCGGAGCCGAGCCTCCTCCGGAGGCGGGGTGAGGCGCCTCGGTCGGAGGGCTCGCGCCCGGGCCAGGCCGGCCACTGCGGCCAGCACGCCTCCCGGCCCGAGGCGGAGATCGGGCCGCCGCACGCCGATGTCGAGCACCGCGTCCAGGTCTCCCTCGATGTCCAGATCGCCGGCGACGTAGGCCCGCCCCAGGCCGAGCTCTCCCGGGGCGGTCAGGAGCCGCTGCAGGGCCCGCGGTGAGCGGACCCGAATGGTGGCCCCGGCACCCGCGGGCCCGAGATGACTGCCGTCCCAGAACTCGATGCGGACTGGGATGTCCTCGCCGGCCAGACGGCGGAACAGCGGACGCAGCGCCGTCGATGCTCGCATGACGCGATCATCCTCCCTTTCGGGAGAGGCTACGAGCCGGAGTCGTCCGTGTGCGTGGGCTTGTGGACGTTGTCGTGGATCGCCAGCTCGCCACCCGTCTCCTGGGCCAGACGCTGACCGGTCTGCACGGCTTCGTCCTTGGTGGCGAAGGTCTGCGTCTCCCGTTCCTCGTCCCCGGTGACCTTCACGCTCCACTGGTCCCCGGCGGGCTCCGGATACACCTGGACCTTGGTGGTCATCGCCGCTCCCCTCCTGGGCCGTCCGCTCCTGTCGGGCGCCGTGCGTGGAGCTGGCGGCGGGATTCGAACCCGCGACCTAGCGATTACAAATCGCTTGCGCTACCGGACTGCGCCACGCCAGCGCCTCGATTGTAACGGCCCGGGACCCTACCGCCGTCTGGCGGAGAAGAACCACGGCCCGACCGAGGGATCCCGGGTCATGAGCCGGGAACCGCGCACCCGCGCGTCATCCCACAGCGTCACGGCCCGGCGCTCGATGGAGCGCCCCCGGGTGACCAACGTCAGGCCGGCAAGGAGCAGCGTCAGCGCGACGAGGAACAGACCCGTGGAATCCTCCAATCCGGTGAAGGCCAGGTCGTCCTGGCCGCCGGTTCCTGCACCGGCAGCTCCGACGCTACCAGTTCCACCACCGGCCAGGCCACCACCACCACCACCGCCGCCGCCGCGACCCAGACCGCCGCCACCACGGCGGGCCTCAGGCGTCGGGGTCGGCGTGGGCGCAGGCGCCGCGGCGACGCGGACCGTGTGCGTCGCGGTGTCAGTGACCGCAGCGTGATTCGCTGCCAGGGCCTGTGCGGTGTTCGTGACCACGGTCCCGTCAGCCGCAGCCGACGCCACCCTGACCTGGAACTCGAGGGTCGCCGAGTCGCCGGGGTCGAGGTCGTCCGCCGAAAGCGGGTACGCGGTCTCGAACGGGTTCGTGGATCCCGGTCCGGGTCCGTCGGGAACAGCCGTTCCGTCGTCCTTCGCCGACCCGGCCACGTACTCGGTGTTCGCCGGAGTCGGATCGGAGAACTCGACGTCGCACGCGATGGCATCCGTGCCGGCGGCCGTGTTCTCGACCTTCACGCTGTAGGTGATGGTGTCACCCGGCCTCACCTCGGTGGCCTCCGCCGGGGTGGCGGTCTTCGTCACCGCCAGCGTCGGGGCGGCATCCGAGACGGTGTGCACGGCGTCGTCGCTGAGGTCCGACGCGGGATCCTCGTCGGCTGCGTCCACGGTCGCGACGTTGCTGACCTCGGTGCAGTTCGCCACACCCGCGTCGACGGTGACGTCGAACACCACGGTGTGCGCGTTCCCTGCGGGAAGGTCCGGCAGCGGGAACGGGGTGGGTTCAAAGGGGTTGGGATCCCCGGTGGGGTCGTCCGCCACCGGGGCTCCATTCACTTCGGCGGAGCCGGCAACATAGGTGGTGTCGGCCGGCGTCGGATCGCTCAGCGTGATGCCCGTGACCGGATCGGGCCCGGCGTTGGTGACCACCACCGAGTAGCTGATGGTGTCGCCCGGCGCGACCGTCCCTCCCTCCGCGGGGGTGGCGGTCTTGTTCACGGTCAGAGTGCCGGCGGCCTGTGCGGCGGGGGCCAGCACGAGGACAGCGGTCGCTACAACTGAGACCAGCAGAAGCATGCGGCCGGCTGGCCGCACATTCCGACGTCGATGTCTGCGTGTTCGGGACACGGAATCACCCTCCTCACAAGGCTCTGCCCGTTCATCGGCCGGAAGGGGGGCAGACTTGAAAGGGGGGATAACGGGCAGTCAACAGGAAGCGTGAAGGAATCCCCGCCTGCGGTGGGAGCGCCTAGCGGGTGGCTACCCTGGCGCGGCGGAGGCGGGCCTGGCGGACCGGACGGGACTTGGTCGCCGCCGCGGTTCTGCGGGGTCGCTGCGAGGACGACCCGTTGCCCTTCGTGACCGAGCTGCGCCGGGGACGACGCACGCCGCCGTTCTTCGGGGTCTCGCTTTCAGAAGCAGCAGGCTCGTCCGGCCGCGGTCCGGACCGGCCCTTCAGGTGGAGCTCCACCTTCCGCTTGATCCTCTGCAGAGCGTTGTCGATCGACTTCACGTGGCGAGAGAGGCGCTTGGCGATCTCCTGATACGACTTCCCTTCCACGTACATGTGCAGGACTTCGGCCTCGAAGTCCGAGAGGATCTCGGCGAACGCGATCTTGATGCTGCGGAGCTCATCGTGGGAGATGACCATCTCCGCCGGATCGGCGATCTGCGGCGCCTGGATGATGTCCTGAAGCACCCAGTCCGGGTCCTCCTCCGCCGCGATGGGCTTCGACAGCGAGACGTAAGAGTTGAGGGGGACGTGTTTCTGGCGGGTGGCCGTCTTCACCGCGGTGATGATCTGCCGGGTGATGCAGATCTCGGCGAAGGCGCGGAACGAGGCCTGCCGGTCCGCGCTGTAGTCCCGGATGGCCTTGTACAGGCCGATCATGCCCTCCTGGACGATGTCGTCCTTGTCCGCGCCGGCCAGGAAGTACGAACGGGCCTTCATCCGGGCGAAGTTTCGGTAGCGGTTGAGGAGCGTCTCGACGGCGGGCTGGTGGCCCTCCTGGTAGAACGCGACGAGCTCCTCGTCGGTGGCGCCGTCGATCTGCGGGGGAACCCTGACCCGCGTACGAACTCTCACCGCGCCGATCTCCTCCGTCGCAGTCTCGTCCTCAGCGGGCAACTCAGGGCGCATTCGGATTATGCTCCCCTTGTTTCGTCGCCCGCAAGGAGTCTGGACAACAAATATTCCGACTTTTCCGGCGAATCGTCCACGTTAGTCCTTCTTTTCTCCAATGCCGCCCGGGACTACACCAAGTCAAGCCCGGCGCGATCCGGAGGTCCGCGAGACGTAGACGAACAGCGCGATGCCGGCGGCGACCGCGACGTTGAGGGAAGACACCCGTCCGCGCATCGGGATGGAGACCAGCTCGTCGCAGGTCTCGCGGACCAGACGGGACAGGCCTTCACCCTCGGACCCCGCCACGAGGGCCACCCGGCCGGGCGGTGGCTCGGACTCCCCCACCCGGTTGTCGCCTTCGGCGTCCAGGCCCACGACCCAGAACTGAGCCTGCTTGAGTCGCTCCAACGCCCGGGGGATGTTCGGGACCTCGGCGACCGGAAGGTGGACGAGCGCCCCGGCCGAGGCCTTCATCGCGGTGGCGCCCAGGGCACCGCCCCGGGCCCGGCGGACGACCATGGCTCCGGCGCCGGCTGCCTCGACGGTTCGGGCCACGGCCCCCAGGTTGTGAGGATCGGTGACGCCGTCGAGCACGACGACCACCTCGTCCGCGGCCCAGTCGCGGGCACCAAGCTCTTGCTCCGAGAGCGGGGAGGCAAGACGGACCCGCGTCACCACGCCCTGGTGCCGCACATCGCCCGCCATCTCCTCCACACGCTCCGACGAGACCCGGCGCACGGGCGTGCCGGCGCGGTCCGCGGCGTCAAGCAGCTCCCGCAGCCCCGGCGTCGATCGGTTGCCCTCCGCCACGATGATCTCGACGGCCAGGCCCGACCGCACCGCCTCCAGCGCCGGACGGCGACCGCCCACCACGGCGCCCTTCGGCCGGGCCCGGCCCCGCCGTTTCATCCGGACGTCACGGTGTCCGAACGCCGGGCGAGGACGATGGCCATGCACGCCGCGCCGTCGCCGGTCAGACCCATCCCCTCCGGCCGGGTGCCTTTCACCGACACGCTATCTGCGCCCACCCCCATCGCCGCGGCGAGCCTGCGGCGCATCTCGCCCCGGCGCGGCGACACCAAGGGGCGCTCCGCGATCAACACGGCATCGCAGCTTTCGGGTTCCAGGCCGGCGTCCCGAACGAGCTGCGCGGATCGGCGCAACAGCTCGAAGCCCGAGATGCCGGCCACCGAAGAATCCGTCTCGGGGAAATGCTCACCGATGTCGCCCAACGCCGCCGCACCCAGCAGGGCGTCGGCCACCGCGTGGCACACCACGTCGCCGTCGGAGTGGCCGCTGAGGCCGGGCTCTCCCTCGAACGGCACCCCGCCCAGGGTCAGGGGGCGACCGGGATCGGCGGGGTGTGAGTCGAAACCCAGCCCGAACCTGGCCTCAGCCATGCCGGCCGAGCAGGGCAGCTGCGACCGATACGTCGTCCGGCGTGGTCACCTTGATGTTGGTGGGATCGCCGGCGACGGCGATGACCTTCCCGCCCGCCCGTTCCACCAGCACGGCATCGTCGGTGGCCTGCTCGTCCGGTACACGGGCATGTGCGTCCTCGAGGGCCTCCCGCCGGAAGGCCTGCGGAGTCTGCACCGCGGAGAGCCCGGCCCGATCGACGGTCTCCGTGACGACTCCGTCACGCACCCGCTTGACGGTGTCGGCGATGGGCACAACGGGCACGACGCCGTCTGCGTCGGCCAGCGCGCCCAGGACGGCGGAGAAGATCTTGGGCCCGGTCAGGGGACGGGCCACGTCGTGACACACGACCGCGTCGAACTCCGCCGGCAGCGCCTCGAGGGCCCGGCGCGTCGACGCCGTCCGCGTGTCTCCGCCGGTCACAACATCCAGCAGCTTGCCGGAACCGGAGCACAGATCCCTGGCGAGCCGTTCCCGTCCGACGGGGACGGCCACCACGAATCCGTCGACCTCCGGGCAGTCCTCGATGGCCCCGACTGCGTATGCCAGGAGGGTCCGGCCACCGATCTCCAGGAATGCCTTGGGAACGTCGGCGCCCAGACGCTCGCCCCGTCCCGCCGCCAGGAGCAGCGCCCCGGCCTTCATCCCCCGCCCAAGCGAGCGAAGACCATCCGGCCGGACGCCGTCTGCAGGACGTTCGTCACCGTCGCCCGTACGTCCGAGCCCACCTGCTCCGCGGCACTATCGACGACCACCATCGTGCCGTCGTCGAGATACCCCACGCCCTGGCCGGCCTCGCGCCCTTCGCGAGTAAGGCGGACCGTGAGCTCCTCGCCGGGGAGGAAGGCCGGGCGAACCGCCTCCGCCAGCGCCGAGATGGATCGGGTGGGAACGTCGAGCGCCTGGGCCACCTTCACCAGGTTGGCGTCGCCGGTCACCAGCGCCCCGCCCTGATCACGGGCCAGTCGAACCAGCGTGCTGTCCACGTCCCCTTCCACATCCTCTTCGACGAGCACGACCTCGGTCCCCGGGTGCCGCTGGAGGGAACGGAGGATCTCCAGGCCGCGCTGGCCGCGGGCCCGGCGCCGAGCTTCCGATGAATCGGCGATGGCCTGGAGCTCGGTCAGGACCCCTCGGTGGACCATCAGCGTGCCGCCCACGAACCCGGCCTGGACCACCTCCAGGATCCGTCCGTCGATCAGCGCGCTGGTATCGAGGACGTTGACCTCACCCGCCGCAGCCTCGAACGACCGCGTCTTGAGCCCGAACACCCCGAACAGCTCGTCCCGCTTGGACCGGCCGACGCGGTACCCCGTGTACGCAAGCAGCAGCGCGACCAGGGCACCGGTGGGATACGCGGCGGCTGGGGGAAGACGGAACAGGAAGAACGACGCCAGCGCGGCGATGATCAATCCCATGATCAGCCCGACCACGCCGGCCAGCAGCTCGGAGGCGGGCATGCGCTTGAGGTCCTGCTCCACCCCCGTCACGGCGGCCGCGGCCAGGCGCCCGATGACCCCGCCCACGACGTAGCCGACGAGGCTGCCCAGGACGACGGCGATCAGGAGGCGCTGCTGACCGAAGTTCTGGGCCCGGGCGATCTGCCACCCGCCGGCGGTGAACAGCCCGACCAGAACGAGGCGAACGAGCTCAACGAAGGTTCCTCGGGAAGCTTTCCTCGGCGGTCCGGCTGTATCGCTCACAACCGCTCTTCGCCCCGTGGGGGGCGCAACCTTTAGCCCGAGGGCTCGAGCACGACCGAGTGGGCTTCCTCGAGCACCTTGTCGATCATGCCCCCAGCCTTCTCCTCGGTCGCATCGACGGCGAATACCAGCTCGGATACCAGGATCTGCCGTGCCTTGGCCAGCATCCGCTTCTCGCCGGCGGAGAGGCCTTTCTCGTTCTCGCGGATCGAGAGGTTCCGAACGACCTCGGCGACCTGGTACACGTCACCGGAACGGATCTTCTCGATGTTGGTCTTGTACCGCCGGCTCCAGTTGGAGGGCATCCGCGACTCGTCCTCACGCAGGACGTCCAGCACCTTTTTGACCTCCCGCTTGCTGACGACCTCGCGGATCCCGACTTCCTCCGTGCTGTCCACCGGAACCATGAGTGTCAGATCGCCATGGGCCAGCCGCAAGACGAAGTACTTCTTCTTCTCGCCGTTGAACTCTCGCGTGGTGAGGTCTTCGATGACCGCGGCCCCATGATGGGGATAGATGACCTTGTCGCCTTTTCGGAACACGGCTCTCCTTCGCTACAAATACGCGGCCACGCACAGTTCCGCGGGCGTTGTACGGGGTCTCATTGTAACAGCGAGGTAGGGCTTTTGGCAATGAAATAGCAGTCGGCGCGGTCAGTCGATGCCCGCGGCGATGTCCGCCACGCGTTGAGTACCTGCATCGCCGCACATCTCGACGCGTCGCACCCCGCCCGACGCCAGGCGTTGCTTCACGCCGCGCCGGACCTCTCCGACCCGGCGGTACATGGACGTGCCGGGGCACGCGGTGTCCGCGTAGTCCTGGTGGGCCCGGATGAGCTCGGGGGCCACCCCGTACCGGGCCGAGGCCCAGGCCAGCACGGCGGTCAGGGCCTGGAGCTGCTCGGGGGACGGGCGCTGCTCGCCGAAGTGGCCCTCGCACAGGACGCCCAGGTGCCCCTTCGGGTCGTAGTTCGTGGCCGTGTCGCCGACCGCCCCGATGGGCCGCCCCTCGTACACGTTGCCGTTCCGGTCGATCAGCAGGTGGTAGGCGATGTCCGGCCAGCCGCGGGCTTGATGGGACCGCTGGTGCGATCGGAATCGGGCCGGCGCGTCGCGGTTGTCGCGCAGCGCCACCCCACTGTGGTGGATGGTCAAACGCCGGATCCGGTGGCGCCGGAAGTCGCCGGTGGGCTCGACGGCCCCCCACGCATCACGGCAGATCACCTCGATCCGCTTGCCGGCGGCCAGGACGGAGGGCGTCAACGGACGAGCGAGCAGGCCGACCGCAGCCCCGGCAAGGGAGCCCAGGAACGAGCGGCGGCTCAGCTTCGCCATGAGGTTGACGGGACATCCGCCCGGCGCAGCTCGTAGACGCGTTCGGTGCCGCTGACATCCTTCAGCTGACGCTCACCCAGATCGTGCAACGCGAGGTCGGGCGGAAGGCTGTCTCGAGCCAGCTCGCGGGTGGCCGCCGACACCAGCGTCTGTCCGCCGTCGGCGATGGCGCGGAGCCTGGCGCAGCGGTTCACGGTGGGCCCGAAGTAGTCCCGCTCCCGGAGCTCGGCTTCACCGGTGTTGAGCGCGGCCCGAACCGAGAGGGGGCGCGGGGTCGGCCAGCGGTGCTCCGCGATCGCGCCCTGGATCGCGTTGGCGGCCGCGATGGCGTCGGTCGCGCTGGTGAACACGGAGAATGTGCTGTCTCCTTCTCCACGCCACTTGATGAGGACGCCGCCGTGGTCTCTGACCACCTGACGGATCAATGCATCGTGGTTCCGCATCGCGGCGGCCATGGATCCGGCGTCTTCCTCCCACAGACGGGTCGAGCCCTCCACGTCGGTCATCAGGAACGTGACGATGCCGGTGGGAAGGGGGACGGCTTCGAGGACGCCGTGCAGTGTGACACTGGCTTGCGCGGCCAGGTCCGAGAGCAGGCGGTTGTCGGCCGGAGGCAACCGCTCGCCCGGACCCGTGCGAACAGCGATCGCTCCGAGCAGGTCTCCCTGGTGGATCAAGGAATAGGTGTGGTCGGCGTCCGGCAGCGACAGGGCCTCGTCCGGGCGGAGCGTGACGGCGCCCGGCGTCGACCCGTCGTCCGGCCAGCTGGCGGCGGGCCGAAGCTCCAAGCCCGTCGAGAGCCAGACGACCGATCGCCGAGCAGCGGTGGACTCGGTGGCCACCCTGGCGATCTGGGGCAGCAGCTCCTCGAGCGACGTTCCGGTAACAACGGCGCTGAGCGCCTCGTACGGCGTCCTTCGCTTGCCGTACACGAACCGGTTGGCCAGGGCATTGGCCCGCTGCCACACCGGGTTGAACGCCACGCCGACGAACGCGGTGGCCACGATGGGCAACGCCACACTTGAGCCGCCCCAGCTGCCGACCAGCGCCCCCACCCCGACCACGATCCCGACGTAAGAAACCGTGATGAACACCGCCACCAAGGCGAACACCACGGCGCGGTTGATGACGACTTCGATCTCGTAGAGGCGGTACTTGAGGACCGCCACCGCGGTCGCCGCCGCGATGCCACCCAGGCTCACCTGGGTGCCGATGGCGATGACCTGCCAGACGAACCCACTCGGGCTGAAGACGATGGCGTAGAGCAGGTTCAGAAGGAGGAAAACCGCCGTCAGGGCTCCGGCGAACAGGAGCCATTTCATCTGCTCGTGCTCGTCGCCGGTGGAGCGTCGGAACCGTCCGGCCATGGCCACGATCGGCACCACGATCACGGCAAGGAAGGGGAGTCCGACGATGGAAAGGAGCAGCTCGACGGTGTCCTCCTCGATCGTGTACGGGTTGGTGTATCCGTCCGCAACCGACTGGAGCTGCCCCGGCGCCAGAGCGATCAGCAGAGCGAACCCAAGCAGCACGGGCGGAGCGCCCCAGGCGAACCAGCGCCACCGCTTGGAAGGCAGCCGGCCGTCCGGAAACAGCAGGAAGGGGTAGACCAGGGCCAGGCCGATCCCCGGTACCCACATCCAGTTCTGGGCCCATCCGATCGGATCCGTCAATGGGAGCGACGGACCGCCGCCGGCGTAGGAGTAGGTCGCGTAGCTTTCGCCGAACACCACGAACCCCATCAACAGCCCCGTCCCCAGCAACATCCAGCCGATGGGGTTCCGGGAGCGGCGCGCCGCCAGCAGCGCTCCTGTGGCCGCGAAGGGCAACGCGAGGACACCGGAACCTCCTCGCACGCCGTAGACCTCACTGACCGACACATCGCGGCTGAAGAACAGAAAGACATAGCCCGCCACCGTGAGGACCAGGGTGACCGCCCCCAGCCCCCAGGCGAGCCAGCGAGAGCCACCGCTGGTCGTCGGATCGCTCATCAGGGCAACGGTACATCCAGAAATGCCGAGAGCCCGGCAACCTTTCGGCTACCGGGCTCCGGCCTTACCGCCCACGGAGCAGCCCGCGGACGGGGTCTCAGGACTCCTGCTGGCCTGCCAGCTCCACGGGCGGGGTGTCGGGCGGCGTTGACGCGGGCTCGAACACGACCTCTCCATCCCGTGCGTCGACGATGATCGTCTGGCCGGCGTTGAACTGCTTGTACAGCATCTTCTCGGCCAGCGGATCCTCGACGAACCGCTGGATGGTTCGGCGCAATGGACGAGCCCCCAGCGAGGGGTCGTAGCCCTTCTCCGCCAGCAGCTCCTTGACCGCGTCGGTCAGCTCGATCTCCACGTCCTTGGCCTTCAGCTGCTCTCGGACCCGCTTCATCATCAGGTCCACGATGGCCTTGACGTGCTCGCGGGACAGCGAGTGGAACACGATGACCTCGTCGATCCGGTTCAGGAACTCGGGACGGAACGAGCGCTTGAGCTCGTCCATCACCTTGTCCTTCATCTTCTCGTAGGTGACCTCGGCGCCGGCCGACGCCGAGAACCCGATCTGAGACCCCTTCTGGATGTCCCGGGTCCCCAGGTTCGAGGTCATGATGATCACGGTGTTCTTGAAGTCGACCGTGTGCCCCTGCGCGTCGGTGAGGTGCCCGTCCTCCAGGATCTGGAGCAGCGTGTTGAACACGTCGGGATGGGCCTTCTCGATCTCGTCGAACAGCACGACCGAGAACGGCTTCCGCCGCACGGCCTCAGTGAGCTGGCCGCCCTCCTCGTATCCGACGTACCCGGGCGGTGACCCGATCAGACGGCTCACCGTGTGCTTCTCCATGTACTCCGACATGTCCAGCTGGACCAGCGCGTCCTCGTCACCGAACAGGAATTCGGCCAGCGCCTTGGACAGCTCGGTCTTCCCCACGCCGGAGGGGCCCAGGAAGATGAACGATCCGGAAGGCCGCTTGGGGTCCTTCAGTCCCGCCCGGGTCCGGCGGATCGACTTGGACACCGCGGTGACAGCCTCCTCCTGGTTGACGATCCGCTTGTGCAGCTCGTCCTCCATCCGCAGGAGCTTCTGGGTCTCCTCCTCGGTCAGCTTGAACACCGGGATGCCGGTCCAGGCCGACAGGACCTCGGCGATCTCCTCTTCGTCCACCTGCGAGAGGACGTCGAGCTCGCCGGACTTCCACTCCTCTTCCCGGCGCTTGCGCTCGGTCTCCAGGGTCTTCTCGTCGTCCCGGAGCCCCGCCGCCCGCTCGAAGTCCTGCTCGTCGATCGCCGACTCCTTCTTCATGCGGACCTCGGCGATCTTCTCGTCGACCTCACGCACGTCCGGCGGCGCCGTCATCCGGCGGATGCGCATCCGGGATCCGGCTTCGTCGATCAGGTCGATGGCCTTGTCCGGCAAGAACCGGTCGCTGATGTAGCGGTCGGAGAGGTTGGCCGCGGCCACCAGGGCCTCGTCGGTGAACGACACGCGATGGTGAGACTCGTAGCGGTCCCGGAGGCCCTTGAGGATGTCGATCGTGTGGGCCACCGACGGCTCCTGCACGTCGATCGGCTGGAACCGCCGTTCCAGAGCAGCGTCCTTCTCCAGGTGCTTGCGGTATTCATCCCGCGTGGTGGCCCCGATGGTCTGCAGCTCGCCGCGGGCCAGCATCGGCTTGAGGATCGATGCCGCGTCGATAGCCCCCTCGGCCGCCCCCGCACCCACCAGCGTGTGCAGCTCGTCGATGAACAGGACGATGTCGCCCCGGCTCCGGATCTCCTTGAGGACCTTCTTCAGACGTTCCTCGAAGTCACCTCGGTACCGGGACCCGGCCACAAGCGCGCCCAGGTCCAGCGTGTAGATCTGCTTTCCCTTCAGCGTCTCGGGGACGTCGCCCCGGACGATCTTCTGGGCCAGGCCCTCCACCACCGCGGTCTTGCCCACGCCGGGGTCGCCGATGAGGACCGGGTTGTTCTTGGTCCGGCGGGACAGCACCTGCATGACCCGCTCGATCTCCTTGTCCCGGCCGATGACCGGGTCGAGCTTGGTCTCCCGGGCCAGCTGGGTGAGGTTCCGCCCGAACTGGTCGAGAACCATGGAGCCCTGGGGAACCTGCTCGGTTCCGGTTCCCTCCTTGCCGCCGGTGTATCCCGACAGCAGCTGGATGACCTGCTGGCGAACCCGGTTGAGGTCCGCGCCCAGCTTCTGAAG
>DASZKM010000036.1:0-24631 GCA_035947055.1 Actinomycetota bacterium | reverse complement strand
CGCAGGCCGCAAGGAGCGCGGGCCCCAGCGCCGCTGCGAGCCACGGAGCGTGCTGTCTTCGAATCACCGCCACCCTTCCTTTATACGCCCGCGGTCCTGTCCAGGATTGCGCTGTCGGACCAAACGCGCTCCCCGTGCGGGGCCTCTCCCAAACGCGCTCTCCTTGGCAGCGCTCTCCCTATACTCGGCTCGTGGGCATCTCCACCGACAAGACTCAGTGGCGCGATCTCTACAACGAGGTGGTGGCCACCGGGCTGTGCACCGGCTGTTCGGCGTGTGTGGTGGTGTGTCCCTTCAACGTCCTCGGGTACGAGGACGACAAGCCCTGGCAGATCGAGGAGGGGGCGGTCGACCAGTGCACCCATGGCGATCGCGGCTGCGACGTGTGCACCCGGGCGTGCCCCCGGTTCCGCGAGTGGGAGCCGGAGATCGAACGGTTCTTCTTCGGACGAACCCGCCTTCCCGAAGAGGTCATCGGTGTCCACCGCGACATCGTGCTGTCCCGGTCCACCGGCCCGGAGCTGGCCGCCGGACAGGACGGCGGCACCGTGAGCTCCCTGCTGATCTGGGGTCTGGCCACCGGCGAGATCGACGGCGCGCTGACCTCGAAGCTGTCCGAGGAACGGCAATGGGACGCCGAGCCCACCGTGGTGACTACACCCGAAGACGTCTTGGCCACCGCGGGCTCCCGGTACACGTACTCCGCGAACCCGCTGGCCCTGACGCAGGCCATGCAGATGGGGCTGAAGCAGGTCGCTCTGGTGGGGATGTCCTGCCAGGCCAGCGTGACCGGCGCGCTCGAAGCGCGACGGCTGAACAAGTACCGCCGCCGGATCGCCTGGACGCTGGGCCTGCTGTGCTCCAAGACCTTCACGTACGAGGGCGTGATGGACGAGATCGCGCAGAAGGAGCTGGGCCTAGACCTGGACGACATCGTGCGCGTGAACGTGAAGGGCAAGCTCCTCTACTACACGCGTGACGGCGAGGAACACAAGTACTCGTTGAAGGAAGCGCAGCGGTTCACCCGGCCCGGGTGCATGAAGTGCCCCGACTTCGCGGCCGAGCATGCCGACATCTCGTTCGGCGGGCTCGGTCAGACGGACGGATGGACGCTCACGGTCATCCGCACCGAGCGCGGGGAGGACATCTGGCGCCGGGCGCTCGAGGCCCGCGTCGTGGAGGACCGTCCGGCCACTGAAGACCCAGCGGCGGTGGCGCTGATGGAGAAGCTAGCATCGAAGCAGCGGAAGCGGTGGCCCACCGAGGATCTCCCCGAGGAGCATCAGGCACCGGCAGTGCTCCCGAACGGGAACGGCTCCTCACCGTGAGCGACTCGGCGGTCGCCGAGCGTGTCCCACGACGACACCTGCCCACGCTGGTCGTCCTGGTGGTGCTCGCCGCGGCCTTGCTCCTCCTGACCTCTTGTGCCCCCGGACCCAATCCGGCAACGGAGACCGAGGCCCGGCCCGGGTTCTGGCTGGGGCTCTGGCACGGCATCATCTTCCCGGTCACGCTCGTGATCTCGCTGTTCACCGACAACGTGAGCGTCTACGAGGTTGTCAACCGGGGGAACTGGTACGACGTCGGGTTCTTCTTCGGGGCGTCGATGACGATCGGCGGTACCGGGTCCCAGGCTCGCAGGCGCAACCGAGCGGAACGCTAGGTCTCCACGTACACGGTGCTCGGCAAGCCCAAGCGAAGGGGCAGGTGGTTCGAACGGCTGGCGCTGGGTGCCGTCATGACCCTGGTGGCGGTGATCGTCGAGCGCCGGCTGAAGAAGCTGATCAGGAAGAAGGAGCTACCGGGGCCGGCGGAGCAAGTCGAAGATCAGCCCACCGGCTAGCACGCCGCCGGTCGCGTAGAGCACGGGCGGGAGCCACTCCGGTCCGGTCCCCAGTCCCGCAACCGCTGCACCGACAAGAGCGCCGGCACCCAGGAACCCCAGCGACAGCCGCCGGCCCGCCCGGCGGATGTTGGCCTCCAGGTTCTCTGTCCCACGGAACTGCACCTGGAGCTTGGGCCCCGGTCGCGCTCCGGACAATCGCTCGATGGCCTCGGCCAGCCGCACGAACCGGGCCCGCAGCTTCTGCCCCTCGTAGAACAGCCATCGGGGATCGAGGCGGTCCCGGATCCGATCCACGAACCCACGCATCATGAAATCGCCGGCCACCGACAGCGGGTCCAGCTCGGGATCGAGCTCGGCGGCGGCCAGCTGCATCTGGGCCAGGGCCTTCCCGGTCAGGGCCAGCGACGCGGGGAGCCGCACGCCGTGCCGGACCGACATCTCGGTGATCTCCTGGAGGATGGGGCCGAGGTTCATCTCCCGCAGCGCCAGGCCGCGGTATCGGCCCAACAGTTCGCCCACCTCGATGCGGAACCCTTCGACGTCGAGGTCGGCGCGGTCGGTCTCCCCAGCCAGCATCAGCACGACGTCGGACAGGAACGCCACGTCCTGCCGCCAGAACGCCATCAGGAGGAGGACCATGAGCTCCCGCGTCCCCGGGTCGATCTCTCCGACCATCCCGAGGTCGAGCAGATAGATGCGGTCGTTCCACCACATCATGTTCCCGGGGTGCGGATCCGCGTGGAAGAACCCGTTGGTCAGGATCTGCTGGTAATAAGACTCCAGGAGCTGGCGAGCGGCCTCCCGCCTGGCATCCCCCTCCGGCGCTTCCCTGATCGGCCGGCCCTGGATCTCGTCCATGACCAGGAGGCGGTCCGTGGAGATGTCGGCATGCACCGCGGGAACACCGAGGCGCGTGAAGGTGGTGAGGACCTCGGCCATCCGCTCGAGGTTCTTGGCCTCCTGGCGGAAGTCGAGCTCCCGGCGCAGCGACTCGGACAGGTGCTCGACGATGGCCGGCAGATCCACCACCTGGCGGAACGCGGGGCGGTCCGCGGTCTTCTGTGAGAAGAGCTCCAGGAGCCCGAGGTCGGCCATGATGTCTCCGCGGGCCGCGGGGCGCTGCACCTTGACCACGACCCGTTCGCCGTCCTGAAGCGTGGCCCGGTGCACCTGGGCGATGGTCCCGGCGGCCATCGGCTCGGGGTCGATGGAGTCGAACAGGTCCTCCCATGGCACCCCCAGTTCCTCCTCCATGACCTTGACCACGTCGTCCTCGCTCATGGGCGGGACGTGGTCCTGCAGCGTCGACAGCTCGTCGATGAACGGCTGCGGGAGCAGGTCGGGACGGGTGGACAGGATCTGGCCCATCTTGGCGAACGTCGGCCCCAGCTCTTCCATGGCCTCCCGCAGTCGCCGGGCCCGGGCCCTCACCGCCTCCTCGTCGCCGGGACGGGTAGCGGTCAGCAATTCCTGGAACCCCTGCTTGGCCAGGACCCGGCCGATGCGCGCCGCCCGGCCGAGTAATGGCCCTTCGGGTTCGGCCTGCCGGTCCTCGATGACGTCCGGAGCCACGGGGATGGCCTCCGCGCGCCCCGGGGCGCCGGGCGTGGTGTTGACGATGATCACGTGGCACCGCGCGTTGTGCGAGACGCGGTTGGGAACGTTCCCCAGCAGGAACTTCCGCCGCCCGGCCATACCGACGTTGCCCACCACCAAGACGTCCACCTGCGCATCGTCGGCCACCCGAACGATGGCTCGCGCCGGATCGGCATCCACCTCCACCCGGGCCCGGCCGCGGTCGCCGGCGATCTCCTCGGCATACACCCGGAGTGACTCGGCCGTGGCCTGACGCTCCACGTCCTGGGGCCGGCCGTCGCCCGGGGACAGGACCTGAACCAGGATCAGCTCGGCAGCGAAGGGCCGGGCCAGGTCGGCGGCCCACCGAACGGCCTGGTCCGCGCTGTCGGAGCGGTCGGTGGCGACGAGGACCCTGCGAACCACTCTTCTGTCTCCCGCCCCCGGACCCTCAGCCGCCGCCGGTCTCGTCGTGCTCCTCGTCGTGAGGAACCGGCTCGGCCTGCTCGCCTCGCTCCTTCTCGATGAGCGTAAAGAGCCACTCGCCCCACGCTCGTACATCAGGCCACGACTGCCAGAAGCGCTCCAGGGTCACGTCGCCGAACCGCCGCCACGCGTCCGGTGGCTTCACGGTCTTGGCGATCTCCTCCAGCCCGGCCAGCGAGTCCTGAAGCGTCTCTTCGGTTTCGTCCACGCACCCCTCCCTTCGCGCACAGTCTAGGGCTCGGCGCGGCGGGCACGCTCCTCATTCGAGGCACGAGGGTAGGGTGAGGACGATGCCCAACCGGCTCGCTGAAGCGACCAGCCCGTATCTCCTCCAGCACGCCGACAACCCCGTGGACTGGTACGAGTGGGGCGAGGAGGCGTTCCGCAAGGCGGAAACGGAGGACAAGCCGATCCTGCTGTCCGTCGGGTACGCCGCATGCCACTGGTGCCACGTCATGGCCCACGAATCCTTCGAGGATCCCGACGTGGCCGCGGTGATGAACGAGCACTTCGTGTGCGTGAAGGTAGATCGTGAGGAACGCCCCGACGTCGACGCCATCTACATGGACGCCGTGCAGACCATGAGCGGGCAGGGCGGCTGGCCGATGACGGTGTTCCTGACGCCGAACCGGGAGCCCTTCTTCGCCGGGACGTATTTCCCTCCCGAGGACCGCCACGGCCTCCCGGGGTTCCGCCGCGTCCTGGAAGGGCTGGCCCAGGCGTGGCGTGAGCGAAGGGAAGAGGTGCTCACCCAGGGCCGGCAGATCGTCGAGGCGCTGGGCCGGAACAGCGCGTTCCGGGCCTCCTCCGACCCGCTCGACGAGGGCATCCTTCGCCAGGCACATGGCGCGATGCACCAGACATTCGATCCCGACTGGGGCGGGTTCGGGATGGCCCCCAAGTTCCCGCAGCCGATGACGGTGGAGTTCCTGTTGCGGACGCACCTTCGCGGATACCACGACTCGCTGGACATGGTCATGGTGACGCTCGACCGGATGGCGGCGGGAGGTATCCGCGACCACCTGGGCGGGGGATTCCACCGGTACTCGACCGACCGGCTGTGGCTGGTTCCCCACTTCGAGAAGATGCTGTACGACAACGCCCAGCTGGCCCGGCTCTACGCGCATGCCTGGCAGGTCACCGGCAACGACACGTACCGCACGGTTGCCACGGAGACGCTCGAGTACCTGTTGCGTGAGATCCGCCATCGCGACGGCGGATTCTTCTCGGCCCAGGACGCGGACTCCGAAGGAGTCGAAGGGAAGTTCTTCGTGTGGTCGTACGAGGAGCTGGCTAAGGAGGCCGGAGTGGCCGTGGCCGCGTACTTCGGGGCTGTGCCCGAGGGGAACTGGGAGGAGACGAACATCCTCTGGACCCCGCGACCCATGGAGGACGTCGCGACCGATGCGGGGGTCTCAGGCGACGAGCTCCGGGCAGCCGTTGATAACGCGCGGCCCAAGCTGCTCCGCCTCCGCGAGCAACGCATCAAGCCGGCCACCGACGACAAGGTGCTGGCGTCGTGGAATGGCCTGGCCATCTCTGCGCTCGCCGAGTGCGGCCGGGTCTTCGGCGAACGCCGTTTCGTGGACGCGGCGGTCGGCGCGGCGGACTTCGTGCTGTCCGCTCTGCGACGGCAAGACGGGCGGCTGCTACGGGCCTGGCGGGACGGGCGAACCAGCGGGCCCGCGTATGCGGACGATCACGCGCTGATGGCCGCGGCGTGTCTCGACCTGTACGAGACGACGTTCGACGTCCGGTGGTTCACCGAGGCGCGAACACTGGCCGACGACCTGATCCGCCTGTTCCACGATCGCGACAACGGCGGGTTCTTCCAGACCGGGTCGGATGCCGAGGCCCTGGTCATCCGGCCCAAGGAATTGTTCGACAACGCGGTACCGTCGGGGAACTCGGTGGCCGCCGAGGTCCTCCAGCGGCTGGCTCTTCTCACGGGGGAAGCCGAGTACGAGCGGGCCGGGGTATCGGCACTCCGACTGGTCCGCGACTTGTTGGGCCGGGCCCCCACCGGATTCGGCCACGCTCTCGGGGCGCTGGACCTCTATCTGTCTCCGGCCAAGGAGATCGCCATCGTCGGAGAGCCGGACGGAGAGGCGACCCGTGCGCTCGTCGACGAGGTGTGGAAGCGGTACCTGCCCAACGCCGTCCTGGCGGTGGCGGCCCCCGGCGACGATGTGTCCGCCAAGACCGTCCCGCTCCTGGAAGGCCGCGACGCGCTCGATAGTGATCCGGCGGCGTACGTGTGCGAGCGGTTCGTGTGCCAGCGCCCGGTCAGCGAGCCGGAGGCGCTCGCCGCGCAGCTGGACTAGCGATCAGGCCACATGGCCCGGCCGGCCGTCCGGGGTGGTGAACGGAAGTCCCTCTGCCACCCACTGCTCGCTGCCGCCCTCCATGACGTGGGCCTCCACCCCACGCGCCTCGAGCATGGCCCGGGCCACCTCGCTCCGGTTGGCGGTCCGGCAGTAGATGACCACCGGACGGTCCTGCTCCAGGCCCTCCATTGAGCCGGCCATCAGGTCGTTGAGGGGGATGTGGACGGCGCCCTCGATGCGGCCGGCGTCCCACTCGAACGGCTCCCGGACGTCGAGAAGCTGCACCTCGTCGCGGTGCTCGAAGACGGTCTTCGGATCGGTCAGGTCTCGTTCGCTCACGACTCCAGCCTACCAACGCCTCGCAGAGAGACGCCGAGCAGCTCCTCCAGGGTGGGAATGGTCTCGGCGGCTCGCTCGTGCAGGACGCCTCTCATCCCGACCCGCTCCGAGGCCTCGACGTTGGCCCGGATGTCGTCGACGAACACGCAGGCCTCCGGAGGCAACCCCAGTCCCCCAGCGGCGGAGCGGAACACCTCCGGGTCCGGCTTGCGCATGCCCACCTCCCCGGAGATCACGACCTCCTCGAACAGCTCGGCGAGGAGGTCGCGGGGGTAGTAGTCGACGCCCCACGAGTTCGACAGCAGCCCGGTGCGCACTCCGCGTCGGCGAGCGGTGCGCACGGCCTCGACCATGTCGTCGTCCATCCGGATATCCGCCAGCATCCGGACGATGAGGTCCTGGGCATCCAGCGGACTGTCCCGGCCCTCCGACAAGGCCTCGGCCAGGAACCGCTCGAACTCTTCCCGGTCGCTGTGACCGGTCTCCACCCTGGCCACCACGGAGTCGGGGCGAACGTCCCGGTAGGCCTCGATCATCGTCGCTTCCAGGCGCTCCCACTGGATGCCCTCGCGCTCGCAGAACGCGCGGAAAGCATCGCCCAGTGAGGTGGTCAGCACCCCGCCGAAGTCGATGAGCAGGCCGGTGTACTTCTCAACCAGCGTGAGCGACCTCCAGGGCGCGCCGGCCGAGCGCCGGAACACCTTCTTCCAGCAGGGCGAAGAACGGGTCGTCGGTCACACCGGCCAGGTGCCGGGCGTACGAACCCTCCAGGAGGATGGCCAGCTTCCACAGGGCCAGCACGACGTACCACGTCAGGTCGCCCGGATGGCGACCGGATCGCTCCGCGTACCGCGCCACGAGCTCGTCTCGAGTGGCGAACCCGGGGATCCGGGTGAGCTCCGTCTGGTCCGCCAGGATCACGTCTGAAGGATCATCTGGCTCCCGCCAGAACGACAGCAGGTAGCCGACGTCGGCGAACGGATCGCCGATCGTCGACATCTCCCAGTCCAGGATCGAGACCAGGCGCACGGGCGGTTCGGGATCGAGCACGACGTTGTCGAGCTTGTAGTCGCCGTGGACGATCGTTGGCGGCGGTGACTCCGGCCGGTGCTCCGCCAGCCACGCGGCAACCTTCTCCAGCTCGGGGAGCGGGCGGGTGTGCTCGCTGGCCAGAGCGAGCTGTCCGCTCCACCGCCGAAGCTGACGGTACAGATATCCGCTCGGCCTCCCCCACCCTCCCAGGCCAACCGCCTGCCAGTCGACCGCGTGAAGCTCGGCCAAGGCGTCGACGAGCTCTTCGCCGATCTGCCGCCGTCCCGTTTCGTCGATCGAGTCGGGGAGGCGATCCCGGACGACGACGCCGTGCACCTTCTCCATCAGGTAGAACGGCGCGCCGATCACGGATTCGTCCCCGCATGCCAGGACGGTCTGAGGTGAGCGAGCCGGAGTGTCCCCTAGAGCCGAGAGCACCTGATATTCCCGGAGCACGTCGTGCGCGGTGGGCAGGAACGCGCCCCGCGGGGGGCGACGGAGCACCCATTCGTGGCCGTCCCTGCGGACGAAGAAGGTTTCGTTGGAGTGCCCCGCCTGGTGGCGTTCCACATCGAACGGACCCTCACCGGGAACCTTGTCGTCCAGGTACGCGGACAATGCTTCCTCGTCGACGAGCGGCCGATCCGCGTCGGCCGCGCCGGGCCCGGCGGGCGCCTCCTTCATCCCGAGTCGGGAAGCGGCTGCGCGGGTGTCTTCAGCTCGGCGGAGATCGCGTCGAGAACCGCGGCGACGTTCTTCTTGTTCGCCCCCCAGTCCACCAGCTGGGCCTTGAGCGCCGACGTCACCCGCACGCCGGCTTTCTTCGGAGACACCTCCCACACGTCGACGATGACCTCCTCGCCCCAGGACCGCATCGACATCCCCTTGCCGGCGATGATCCGCCCGGTGCTCTGGTCGGCGCTCTTGACCTTCATCTTCGGGATGGTGGGAATCACGTTGACCGCGGCTTGGTAGACCTCCGCCCAATTCTTGGGGAACACCGCCGCGTTCTCGTTCTTGATCCCCATGCGTTCTCCTCTCAGGCCAGCCCGCCGAGCGCGCCTCTGGTCGATCCCTCCGCCGCCGCCGCCTTCAGCAGGTTGCGGGCGATGACCATGCGGTGCACCTCGGAGGGTCCGTCGTAGATCCGTGCGGCACGGGCGTCGCGGTAGAAGCGCTCCAGGGGAGTGTCGCCGGAGTAGCCGAGTGACCCGTGGAGCTGCAGGGCCCGGTCGACGATGTCGCCGAGCGCCTCGGACACGAACACCTTGACGAACGCGACCTCCTGCCGGAAGTCGAGTCCATTCTCGATCTTGTACGCGGCGTGGAGGACCATGAGCCGCGCCGCGTAGAGCTGGATCGCCGAATCGGCCAGCCACCACTGCACGGCCTGATGCTCGGCCAGGCGCTTGCCGAACGACTCGCGCTGTAGAGCCCGGGCCGCGGCCATGTCCAACGCCCGCTGGGCAACGCCGATCCATCGCATGGCGTGGGCCAGCCGGGCCGGACCGAGCCGAGCCTGTGCTAGCGCCAGTCCCTGGCCCTCCTCGCCCAGCAGCGCCTCGCCCGGAACGCGGCACGACTCCAGCCGGACCTCGCAGTGTCCGCCCGGCCCCTCGGTTCCCATCACGGGGATCTCCCGCACCACCTTCCAACCGGGATTGTCCGCGTCCACCAGGAACATCGAGTGGCGCAGATACCGGTTCTCGGCGTCCGGGTCGGAGACCGCCACGACGATGGCGAACGCGGCGCCGGCCGCTCCACTGATGAACCACTTCTCGCCGTCGAGGACCCAGTCGTCGCCGTCACGCACCGCCCGGGTGCGAAGGCCGGCGGCGTCGGATCCCGACACGTCGCGCTCGGTCATCGCGAAACAGGACCGGACCTCCGCGGCGGCCAGCGGACGAAGGTATCGCTCCTTCTGTCGTTCGTCCCCGGCGTGGAGCAGCAGGTGCATATTGCCTTCGTCCGGTGCCATGGCGTTGAGGGCCAGCGAGGCCAGGTACGACACGCCGCATTCCTGGGAGACCAGCGCCATGCCCAATGGACCGAGGCCCAGCCCGCCCCATTCCGGCGGGAGATGGGGGGTCCACAGGCCCGCCTCCCGGGCCCGCTTGCGGAGCGGCTCCACGACCTCCTCGAGGTTCTCGTCCTCGGCCTTCTCCTCAACGGGGAGCACCTCGTCGCGCACGAAGTCGGCCACCCGCCGGCGAATCTCGTCGAGGTCCTGAGGGATCGTGAAGTCGATCACGCCGCTATTGTCGCGGAGCCCGCGACCGGGCGCTCTCTCGGGCCGCCGAGAACTCCCGGATCACGGATGGGACCAGGGGCAAGGCCGTCCTGCTCAGCAACGATGCTGCCGTCGCGGCGGCGCGCGCTCGGATCCCGGACCGCAGCCCGAACAGCTCCCGGATCCGTGCCGGCAGCAGCGAGAGCGTGATGTGCCGGACAACCGCGGTTGGTGGCCGCAGCGGGAGGGGAAGCGGTGGGCGGAGCACGTCGTGCACGAGACGGCGCGAGTCGTCGGTGGCCCGAAGCTCCGGGCCCTCGAGCATCCCCTGGAGGTAGGCATGGAACCCGCCGAGATCATTCGGGATCACCCGGCGGGGGATGCCGAACAGTTCCGCGGCAACGACCGATTCATCGTAGTACGCGCGGCGATCGACCTCGCTCAGCGGCCGGACGAACCGCTCGTACACCACGAGCGTCGTGTCGACCAGCGTGGCGTTCACCCACAGCAACAGGTCGGGATCGTCCGCCCGGTACGGCCGGTCGCCGACCATCCCGCCCACCCGCTCGTGCACGGCGCGGATCGACGCCGTGGCTGCCTCGGCCTCGTCGGGGGAGCCGTAGATCACGGCCAACGATAGGTCGAGGGTCCGGCGCAACCGTTCCAGAGCGCGGCTGGGGAAGTCGCTGTGCTGGGCAACTCCTGCGGCCACCGCGGGGTGGGCGAGCTGCATCACCAGCGCTCGTTGACCGCCGACCAGCAGCACCCGCTCGCGATTCACCCGAGCCATCAGCGGGAGCTCCACGTTCGGTACGTTACCGCCGTGACGATCCGCGAGGCCCGGCCCGACGACTGGCCCGCGGTGAGCGCGCTCCTGGCCGAGCTCGGCCGGCCGGCCGTCTCCGGAACCGCGGATGAGGAAGCGGCCCGCGACATCTACCTGCAGTACCTGGAGCGCCCGGACACCGTGGTGCTGGTGGCAGAGGTGGGCGGCCGCCTGGTCGGTGTGGTCGACATGGAGTACCGGGCCCGGCTCAACTTCACGCAGCCGCAAGCATGGATCCCCGACCTGGTGGTCGCCGGGTCGAAGCGAAGCGCCGGCGTGGGCGCGGCTCTGCTGACCAGGGCGGAGGAGATGGCCCGGGCCCACGGTTGCTGGGGCATCGAGCTGGAGTCGGCCACCTGGCGCGAGCGCGCCCACGCGTTCTACATCCGGGAGGGTTGGACCCAGGCGGGCCTTTCCTTCTTCAAGAACCTCACCGATCAGCCCTGGCCCCCGCCGCCGCCGGACCAGCGCTGACAGCTATCTGCGGCCGACGACCACCCGGGTGACCTCCGGCCATCCCTTGGTGCTTCGCACGTCCCGGTAGCCGGCACGCTGGAGGACTCCCTTGATCGCCCGGGCCCGGTCCGGGCTCACCTCCACCAAGATCCACCCCCCGGGACGGAGCCACTCCTGCCCTTCCTTCGCGGTGCGCTGCGCGAGGCCCAACCCATGCTCGGAGAAATCCGTGAGCGTGTGCTCCGGCTCGAACCCGCGGACCTCCAGGGGCAGGTCGCCGACCTCGTCCTTCGGGACGTACGGAGGGTGGAGCGTCACCGCATCAACGGCGCCGCGTAGCTCCTTCGGAAGAGGCGCGAACAGATCGCCGCGGTGGAAGCGCACGTTACCCAGACGCAGGGCGCGAGCATTGGCCCGAGCCTGGGTCACGGCGTCGGCGGAGAGGTCGACGCCGTGGATCTCGGCTCGGCGCAGGGCCCAGCCCATCGCCAGCGCGATGGGCCCGATCCCCGTGGCCACGTCCACAGCGACGGGACGGCGCCGCCTCCGCAGCCTCCGGACCGCCTGCTCCGCCAGGAACTCGCTCGACTGCCGCGGTACGAAGGCACCGGGCCGGACCGACAGCCGGAGTCCCCGGAACTCGGTCCACCCCAGGATGTGGGCCATGGGCTCGCCGCCCGCTCGCCGCCTGACCAAGCGATCGAACCGCTCGGCCGCTCGCGCGGTCACGGTGGCTTCCTCGTCGAGATCGTCGGGTTCCACCCGGAGCGGCAGCGCCAGCAGCCTTCGGGCCTCGTCCCGCTCCCGCCCCGACGGCCAGTGGTCGATGGCCGGGGAGCGCTTCAATCGCTTCTCGCCCGAGGCGATCAGCTCGCCCGCCGTCCTGGCCATCCGCGGAACCTTACCCGAGGCCGTCGTATCCTCTGTCCGAGATGGCGAACCGACCCATCAGACCCGTCCCCGATCACGAGGCCACCAAGGCCGTCCAGATGATGTCGGACCGAGTGCTTGTCCGACGTCCCGATGACGAGGGCGAACGGAAGTCAAAGGGGGGACTGCTGATCCCCGCCACGGCGGCGACGGTCAGCAAGCGCGGCCAGTGGGCCACGGTGGTGGCCGTCGGCCCCAACGTCCGCAACGTGGAGACGGGCGACGAGGTGCTGCTGTTGCCCGACGCCGGGATCGAGGTCGAGATCCGCGGCGATGAATACCTGCTGGTCCGGGAGCGCGAGATCCACGCCGTGGCCAGCGAGCGGACCGACCCGAAGACCGGTCTGTACCTGTAGGCAAGAAACAGGCCTCCCCCGGGGAGCGGGCACCCTCCGGGAGAGGCCAGGTCTCTTCTTCGATTACAGCGCCGCGGTACCGATCTTCAGCGACATCGTGTCTGACGCCAGCGTCACCGGGTCGGTGACGGTCAACGTCACCAGGTGCCCGCGGGCAGAGGCGAACGTGTGGTCCACCACGCGGCCGGTGCCGGTCGTGCCGTCACCGAAGTCCCACGTATAAGTCAGCTCGTCGCCTCGCTTCAGCGTGCGGGCCGCCGTGTCCAGGTACTGGTACGAGCCCGAGGCGTCGAACGTGTGCGTTCCGCCGTTGCGGTTCGGCCTGGGGGTCTCGAAGTAGGCCACCACCGAGTTGTCGGCGGTCTGAAGGCCGCCCTGGCTGGGCTGCATCATGACCCAGGCCGACATCAGCGAGCAGAACTCCCACGACATGGCCAGGCCCTTGGAGTAGCCGAGGCCCGTCTGGTCGCTGCTCGTCAGGCGGACCGTCTCCTCGAAAGAGTCCAGCGGCGTGTGGTACTGCCACAGGCCGTCCACGCCCCACCCCAGGTCCTGAGGACCTGACGGGCTCTGATGGGGCCCGATGTTGTCCGGGTAGGGGTTCAGGGTCGGGATCCACCGGTGGAAGTCCTCGGCGTCCGTGGTGAACAGCGTGTGAGGCTTCGCCGTGACCTTCAGGACGCTCTCCTGCTCTAGCACCTCGGAACCCATGGCCGCGGCTTCCTGCTTGGACACGAATACCGGCAGGGCCTGGGGCTCGCCGGGCACCGTGGTCAGTGGAAGCGTGTCGTCGATGTAGTTGAACAGCTGGTTGATGGTCACCGGGATGGAGTCGTTGAACGCCTTCATCGCCGCCGTCTCGGTCGCGGTCCCGGCCGGCGCGTGAAGGCCGACCTTCATGGGGATGAACCCCGTCTTCTCCACGAGCGGGTTCTTGGAGAGGGGAAGGCCCCGGTACAGGGCCGGGTAGTGGCCACCGCAGGGGTCGTGGTTGATGTACGAGGTCAGCGTGACGTTGGGATCCTTCGGAAGGGTCCCGTCCTGCGAGCTCTTGTTGTTCTTGGTCCCGACGTAGAACTTGGACCCGACACCGCCTGCTTCCTCGGCATCCCACGCCGCGAACACGTAGGTCTTGGAGGGGCGGGTACCGGTAGCCCGCCAGTAGTCGGCCAGCATCTTGGCCGTCCGGAGCATCACTCCGGTCCCAGCCGTGGAGTCCATCGCCGCGAACGGCGATCCGTCCACGCCGTCGAAGTGGCTGCCGATGAGGACCAGGTCCTCCGGGTGATCGGCTCCGGGGACGATGGCCAGCTTGTTCACGGCCGGGCCGGCGTTGGTCGCGAAGTTCGCCGTGGTGCTTCCCGGCGAGGTGAACTCGTAGCTGCGGAACGTCACCCCGAAGTCCGCGAACACCCCTCGGTAGGCATCCTCGAACCACGCCAGGTACTCGTTGTGGTGGTTGAACATGCAGTTGCCCGGCCGGGTGTCACCCAGCACCTTGCACTGGGGGTTTGGCTCACCGAGCGGGTCGTTCGACGTCTGGTCGTTGGGCTGGCGGTTGGGCAGCTGGGTGGCGACGAAGTGGTTCACGTTGTACGCGTTGAGGCTCTGCCAGTTGTCCAGGTTCACCAGGTCGGGCTGCGGCGCCCACGGCAGCTTGGTGAGGTCGGGGGCCACCGGCTCAGCCTGCTGGGCGCTGCCCGGCGGGAGGCCCAATGTCATCAGTGAAGCCGTGGCGGCCAGAACGAGCACGGTGCGGATGCCTCTCATCTCGGGGTCCCTTCTTGTGCGTCGGTTGACGCTTGGTTCGCCGTGGTGGCGGGCGACGCCTTTGTGCATATGCATAAAGGCTCGCCGGGGACTGGCGGCGAAGACAGCCTGTGACGATGGCGCCCTCTCGTAGGAGGTTCGTGTTGGCCCGTTACCGCCTACTTGCCCTGTTCAGCTCGCTGTTCGTGCTGTTCGCGTTTCCGGTGAGTGCCCAGGAGGGGCCCGCTCCGACGCAGGCTTCGGTGACGGCCTCGCTCCAGGGAACGACGGTCGCCGTGACCGGCACCGTCACGTTCGGCGGCCAGGCCCTGCAGACCGTCGCCACCGACGTGACGGGAGACGGGCCGCTCCACGCGGACCTGTCGCGGGACCTTGGGGTCGACCTCGTGGCGGCCCGCGTGCACCAGCCCAACCCCAACGAACCCACCCTGGTGTTCGAGTGGCAGCCCACGAACCTGCCGGCTCCGATCCCGGAGGGCGTTCGGTACTTCTGGCCGTTCCTGCTGAACACGCCGGCCGGCGACAAGACCTACTTCCTCCAGGCGAAGTTCACCAACCTGGCCAGTATCACGGTGGCAGATGACCCGGCGGGACACGTAACTCACAGCGGCGCTGCATTCCAGCTCCGAGGGAACTGCGGAACGCTGGTGGCCATCCAGAACTGCGGGCACCTGGGGTGGCTGGAGGGTGAGTACGACCTGACCGAGGAGGTCGTTCGGATCGAGCTTCCCATCGGTTCGGCGCTGGCGCCCGATGTCGTGCCCGGGGCCCGCCTCATCCCGTTCGACTACGCAGGAGGAACGATCGCCGTGGCGTACCAGGCCGCGGTGTCCAACGCGACCACGACCGACTTCGCGGACTGGACCGAAGAATTCGTCTACACGGTCCCTTCCAAGCGCGTTTCGCTGGGGATCGCCCCGGCCGGCGCGGACCCGGCCAACGTGAGCTTCTCAAAGCAGGCCACGCTGGAAGGTGATGGATTCTCGGGCAGCCTGGACGTCTCCGGGTTGGCCCCGGGCAGCTACGAGGTGTTCGCCAAGGCGTGTTTCGCGGACAACTGCGACGTAGCCACGGCTCCGTTCACGATCATCTAGGGAGGTAGACATGAAGAGGAACCGCTGGATGTGGTCCACGATCATGATCGTCGCGCTGCTGGCACCGGTCGGCTCCGTAGGAGCCCTGGATCAGCAGGCAGCGGCGCCGGGCGACCCGGAGCTGAAGAACTTCGCCCACGTATACAACTTCTCGCCGCCCAGTCCACCAACGTTTGCCGAGTCCAAGGGGACGGACATCGAGTTCTACACGGCGGACGTGCCGAAGCGTGACTATGCCACCGGCCAGCTGCTCGACGCGACCGGGGCCCCTCTTCCCGCGGGGGAGCCGCCTGTCATCGAGACCAGGGACTTCGCCATCATGGGGTCCTACGACGGGGGCGCCTGGGTGTTCGACATCACGAACCCCGAAGCTCCCCAGTTCGTGAAGAACATCCCCTGCAGGCAGCGGCAGAACGACGTCCAGATCAAGCAGTTCGGGGCCCGCTGGATCCTGGCCCTGACAGCGGACGGCAGCGGACGGCCGTGCCTCGCGAAGTCCTTCGGGGTCACGAACGGAGCAGGGATCGCCGTCTTCGACGTCACGGACCCCTACGCGTTCACGGAGATGTACAACTTCCGGACCACCGGGGGCGCTCACAACTTCACGTTCCACCCCACCAAGCCGTACGGATGGGTGTCCACGGGGGACCTGCCCGGCGCGGTGAACCACATCCCGATCATCGACTTCACCGACGTGGACAACCCCAAGCTGGCCGCCGACATCCAGAGCATCGGAGGCCCTCACGACATCACCTTCAGCCTGGACGGCACCCGGGCCTACGTGGCCTCCGAGAACAACCACCGGATCTACGACACCACCAACCCGGCGGCGCCGGTCCAGCTGTCGATGGTGCCCAACAACGGGACGTACTCGCACGGCTACGACCCCACCCCGGACAAGAAGATCGCCGTCCAGACGAACGAGAGCCTGGCCCTGGGCGGCTTCTTCGCCGGGGGAACCACCGTCTGCCCCGGTGAGGGCCTGACCTTCTACTCGATCGAAGGGAGCCGGGAGAACAACCCCGTGCCCATGGGTTACTTCCTGGCCAACGTCCAGGGGCACGGGCCGGACAACCGGTCCTGCACCGGGCACGTGGGCAAGCTCGGGAACAAGGGCATGGTGACGGGCTGGTACATCGGCGGCGTGCGAGCCATCGACTTCTCGAACCCGTCGCAGCCCCGCGAGGTCGGCTCCGCGGTCATGCCGGGCGCCGAGGTGTGGGCGGCCAAGTTCTACAAGGGCCCCTACGTGTACGCGGCCGACCAGCGGCGCGGCTTCGACGTCTTCCGGTGGACGGGGCCGACGCCCCCGCCCTGGGAGGGCTAGGCAGCCAGACCAGATAGATGCTCGGGCGGGGCTGGCCCGCAGCCCCGCCCGGCACCCACCGAGATGGGACCAGGCGACCGAGTCGATCGTCTTCCAGGGACCACCCGCCTCGGGTGTGGCCGGCTTCGTGGCGTCCAAATTCCCACGACCAACTGCGCCGCGACGGACGATCGTGCCTTCGTACGCGCCCCTCGGCGCCGCGTATCCGATCGGTTACAACGTCCTGAGCTGCTCGGAAGAGGTCGCTAGGGCTCGGAAGCTCGACCCGGGTGGCGACAGCTGCGTCCGCGTGACTGGGCGGCCGGCTAGACGCCGGGGCTCATCCACTCGTATAACGCGTCCTTCCTCCTGCTGAGCCATCCGCACATGACCGATCGGCTATATCGAGAAGAGCTGCTGAGGAAAGGGCCAGCCATAGGGACGTTGGCGAGGTGCGTTCGCCTACGGCGAGTTCTTGGGAGCCCGGCTACAGGCCGGGGCACATCCAGTCGTCCGCGAAGATGACGGCCGGAACGGCTTTGGCCTTCTGGACCGCCGCGGTGATGTCCACGGCCCCGGCTCCGACCTCCCAGGGCTGGTAGCCCGGCATCGGGGTGGCCGTGGACTGCAGAACTTCCTTGACCTGCTTCGCAGTGAGGTAGCAGCCCTTGGCCTCCACGGCCGCCTGCTGCATCAGTGCGATCGCTCCGGCGACGTGACCGGCAGCCACGCTGGTGCCGGTGAGCCCCACGTACCGCCGATCCACGTGGACCGCGCCGTCCGGGCCGGCTCCGAGAGTTGATCCGGGCGGCTGGACGAACGGCGCCAGGCCGGCTCGGCGGGCGGCGACCACGCCGGTGCCCGGTGCGGCGACCGTCGGCCGGTACTGGACCACCTCACCCGGCCGGGGCTCGCGATCCTGCGCGTCTCCTCGTGAGGAGTACCCCTCCAGCGTGGTTCGGGACCGCTTGGGCGTGGCCGCAACCGACACGGCGTAGGGACTGGCGGTGTTGGCGTTGATCCGGCACGTCTCGGCTGCCGAGCAGTCGCTGGCCTGCGGTCCTTCGTTCCCCGCGGGGAACACCACGGTGATGCCGAACTCGTACAGCTCCTGGATGCTCCAGGCCAGGGGATGCCACGGATCGTACAGACCGTCCTGCACCCAGCCCGCCAGAACCGCCTTGATCAGGATCGCCCCGTTCGGGCACTTCGGATCTCCGAAGGACGGAGGGATGCCGCAGCTCAGGATGTAGTTGATCCCGCCGATGACCCCGAACAGCGACAGGTAGGTCTGCGTGTTCGTCTCCTCGACCTTCGGTGTGACGGTGTCGTTGATGCCGACGCCCATGACGTCGGCGCCGGGCGCCACACCGGTGTACAGGCCGCCGGACGCCGTTCCGTCGCCAGCTGCCACGCTGGCGATGTGGGTGCCGTGGCCGCTGGTCGTCTCGCTGTCCTGGACCTGATCGGAGTACATGTCCGAGACGCACGGGTCGGCGTTCGGGCCGAGGATGTCTCGGTGGCCGATAAGGACGCGGACGTTCAGCTTGGTCTTGATGCCGTACTGCAGGTCCGGATGCGTGCCGTCCACGCCGGTGTCAAGAACGGCGATCCCCACGCCCTTGCCCGTGTAACCCTGACCGTTCCACACCGCGCGCGGGTCGCCGTTGAAGGCCGTCGGGACGCTCTTGTCCAGTGCGGGTTCCAGCGCCCGGTCCCCCCACACGGAGACGGCGCCTGGGGCGGACGCCGCGGCGTGCAGATCGCTCATCGAGCCCATGCACACCAGCGCGGCCGACAGCCCCTGGAACACGCGCGCCTCGGTGCCGCTGGCCGCGAGGTGCTGCGCCACCTCGCTGCGGGAGGCCTGGCTGTCGTCGTAGGTGAGAAGGCCGGGAGTGGGGCCGCCCTGCAGCCGCTGCACGAGCACGGGGTCCACGTGGGCCTGGGCGGCCCGGGACTCCGAAGGAGAGGGCATGGCAGGCACGGAAGGGGCGGCCAGGCCGATGAACACGGCAAGGGCCGCCACCCCCGTCGCCAGGCGCAGCGGCGGCCGGGGTCGGCTCATCTCCCTGACTCAATTCCCCGCGGGACCCGACCCACCCTTTGTGCAGATGCACAAAGGGGCACTCGTGCCCGGCGAGGAACTTTTCCTTGGATCGGCCGATTTGGAGCCGGCGGCTTTTTGTGCCATTTGCCCAAGTGGGGGGCGGGATGAGACGACGGTACGGAGTGCGCGGAGCGGTGGCCCTCGTGGCCCTGGTCGGTGCGCTCCTTCCGCAGACCGCGCGATCGCACACTCCCCAAGTGGCTCAGGGACTTGTGCCCCCGCTCGGATTCGGGCTCACCGAGTTCGCGGAGACGCCGGGCTTCCTCCCCACAAGCCTGACCTTCGGGCCCGACGGCCGCCTGTACGTTTCGGCCATCCAGGGGGTCGCCGTGGCCAACGGCGTCCAGTTCCTTGGAGCCGGTCAGATCCTTGCGTTCGACAATCTCGGGGGCCGCGCCGGCGCACCGGAAGTCGTGGCCAGCGGCTTCAACCAGCTTCTGGGGATCACGTTCGGTCCGGACGGCACGCTGTACGCGTCCGACAACGCGGACAACAAGGGCCGCATCCAGGCGCTGCGCGACGCGAACAACGACGGCACGTACGAAGCGCGGCGCACGGTCCTTCAGAACATCCCCAACGGCCGTCACCAGACGAACGGCATGTCGTTCGGACCCGAAGGCAAGCTGTACGTGGCGAACGGCAACGCCACCGATGACGGGATCGAGTGCGGCCCCGAGCCGGCCTCCCCCATCCAGTGTCCGACCCCAGAGATCAAGCCGTGGACCGGCGCCATCCTCCGGGTCGACCCGACGTGGGACAACGTCGACCTGCAGAAGGACATCCGCCTCGACAGCGACGGCGCGTTCGCTGCCGATGGCATGGACGACGAGAGCGTCCTGGTCTCGCCGGGCTACCGGAACATCTACGACGTCGACTTCTGGCCCGGCGACGACTCGATGATCTACACGCCGATGAACGGCGCCGACAACCCGGCCACCAACGAGCCGCTGTACCGGACCGACGTGAACGACACCAAGGTCGTGGGGACCAACCCCGACGGAACGCCGATCCGCGGACCGGTCATCGACGACGCCGGCTTCCCCTCGTGCGTGTACGGGCCGCATACGAACCCCTTCCCTATGCCAGCCATCGGGTCCCACGCGCACCCGGACACCTTCGAGCCCGAGCACAACCCGAACACCGCGGTCACCGACAAGTTCGGACTGTGTCCCAAGGCTGACGTGCTGAAGCCGATCATGTTCTTCCAGGAGGGCCACAACGGCACCTCGGGGTTGGCCTTCGAGCGCGGGAACCAGTTCCCGGACCGCTACAACAACGACCTGTTCGTCGCGGAGTGGGGCAGCATCTGGAACCTGAACGGGGCTGAGGTCACCGGGCACAAAGTGACCCACATCGACATCGGACCCGACGGGCTACCACAGCGGAAGCGAGCCTTCCTGACCGGCGGGGCACCGATCGACGTCACGTTCGGCCCCGATGGCGCCCTGTACGTGGCGGACTTCCAGGGACAGATCTACCGGGTGGCCAGCGTCCAGGACACCCCGGACCAGGTGACGGTTGAGATCCACGCGGGCCAGTTCGTGCCCCAGGTCGTGACCATCCCCCGCTCGACCAAGGTCGTGTGGGTGAACCTGGACTCGGTGCCACACAACATCCGTGCCGATCAGGCGATCACACCGAACGAAGAGCCACCGGTGAGCCAAGGCTCGGAGATCAACTCCGCCGGCGACATTCCGCCGCGGGGCTCGCATGCGCACACGTTCGGTGACCACGAGGGCGTGTGGAAGTACAGCTCGACCACATCACCCGCCGCGCACGGCGCGATCATCGTGGCCCCGGTGGACCGATGACGAGGCGCCTGGCCATCCGTGCGGGAGTCCGGGCCCTGACCGGCCTGTGCATCCTGGGCCTGTTCATGGGGCCTGCCTTCGCTCAGATCCCCACCCAGGGCAGCGGCAAGAACATGCACTGGGAGGCCAACGTGGCCAACCTGGGCGGGAACAGCCTGGCGTTCTTCGAGCGCAAGCAGGCCGATGGCTCCATCAAGCGGTACGCCGTCGCCGCCGCCCACGGCAACGGCTTCGACATCATCGACATCACCACGCCGACCTCTCCCCAGGTCGTCAGCCGGTACGTCAACGACCCGAGCCCAACCGCCGGCGGGCCCGGCCTGTACTACCACCCCTGGGTGGACGTGAACCCAACTCGGAACATCGTGGCCCTGTCGCTGGAAGCCACCTCACCCAATGTTGTCCGGTCGCCGGACCATGGGTTCTCGACGGGCGTGGAGTTCGTGGACATCACCAACATCAGCAACCCGGTCCAGCTTGGGAAGGTGTCGGGGATCTCGGCCCACACGATCCGGATGATCGGCGACAACCACGTGTACACCTCGCTGGGCGACGGGACGCACATCATCGACTACACGAACCCCCGTCAGCCCAAGGACCTGGGCGTGATCAAGTGGTGTGGGCACGAGTTCTACGAGGACCCCAACATCCCCGGCCGCACCTACATGGGGAATTGCGGGGAGTTCTCCGGCTGGAGGATCCTCGACACCACTGATCCGGCAAGCCCGAAGGTCATCGCCGACGTGAACGCCCGGGAGATCCAGTATGCCCACGAGGTCTACCCGGCGCCCGACTCGTCCTTCGTCGGTGTGGCGGACTTCCGGGGCGCCGGCCAGACGTACACGCAGTGTCCCGGTGGTGGGCTCCACTTCTACGACATCAGTGGGAAGTACGTGCCGGGAGCCAGCCTGACCACCCCAAAGAAGATGGGCGCCTGGTTCATGCCGTTCGTTGGAGCAACCAACGACCCCTCCCGGCCGAACTGGGGCAGCTGCACCCTGCACAGCTGGCAGATGCAGCCCGAGCGGCTCCTGTTCACGGCCGGGCTGTACTCCGCCGGCACATGGGTCGGCGATCCTTCGGCGGCCACCAAGGCCACCGGAGGCCTCTACACGGAGTACAAGGGCACGGTTGCCGCCGGACCCACCACGTGGGGCAACACCACCGGGAACTGGCTGTCCGAGGGTGACTTCGTGAACGCCACCCAGTGGATCCCGTTCGACATCCCGGCGGCCAAGGACCACCTGTTCACCAACGGGTTGATCCGAGGCGTGGACGTCCTCCACTACGCCGGGCCGCTCCCCAAGAAGCTGTCCCGGCTCACGATCCACGCCACCGCCACCGGCGGTGCCGTGAGCGGCGTCCTCGAGCGATACGCAGTGCTGACCTACAACGGCTGGGAGAACAAGCCGCTGGCCGGGAAGACGGTGCGGGTGGCGGCCGGCGGCTCGGCTGTGACCGTGACCACGGGAGCGGACGGGTCCTTCACCGCGAACCTGGCCCTTCCGGCCGGCACCCACGAGGTCACCGCGACCTGGGCGGGCGACGGCGAGTACGCCGAGAACAGCGTCACCCGTCAGGTGACGGTCTAGCTACAGAACGACGTCGCCGAGATCCAGCGCTTCGCCCCGGCGAAGGACCACGTCCACCGACCTCGTCCCTCCGCCGGCGGCGGTGATCGTCACCCGGTAGGACTCGGTCCTGCCGGCCTCGATCTCGGTCGGCCGGGTGCTCGGGTTGAGGTGCCACGAGAACGTCCCGTCGGGCCCCGCGGCCGTCTCCAGGTGGATGACCTCGCGGATGCTCTTCTGCCCGGTGGGGTTGCTCCCGTCGCCGCTCTTCCAAAGCCGTGTGTGGAACTCCTTGTCGATCGCCAGCTCGGCGGCCACCGGCTGCCCCGCCGCGTCGACGGCCCGGCCTCGGAGCACCGAGTGGTACGAGGGGTTCCCGGCCGCCTCAGCCAGCAGCAGGAACGCCGGGCGGTTCGTGTTGTACATGGCCGCGATGGTCGAGCTGTACGCCGGGTGGAACGCGGTCCCGTGCTCGAACGTGTACCCCAACGACCCGGTGGCGGCGTACGCCCAGTCGTCCGTGGTCCCCGTGGTGGCGTACAGGCTGAGCCCCTTCTGCGACCTGTACTTGGTGATGGCGCCCATCTGGTCTCCCAGCGACTTCAGGATCGCTTCGTCTGGCGGATCGTCGAACGTATGGCCCCACGGCCGGAGGACCAGCCTGCCGTAGGTGTGGTGGCTGATCATCGCGGTGACCGCCCGCCCCAGGATGATGCCGCGAACGTTGCGGCACTCCGGCTCGGCGAACGGTGCGGTCCCACGATAGGTCGCGTCGAGCTGTGAGCCAGACGAGCCGCCCTCGTTGTCACCCCACTCGAACGCGTAATTCCGGTTGGGATCCGTTCCGTAGGCATCCGGGTTCTTCTGGACGACGGGAACGGTCAGGCCGGTGAACGAGCGGCGGTTCTTCCGCCAGTACCCTTCCTGGCCGCCGGCAACGCCACCGAGGAGCGACTGGTCGACCGCGGATTCCCTCGAGTGGTTGAAACCATCGGGGTTCTGCACCGGGACGAGGATCGTGCGAACGCCGTCCACGATGGAGGTCACCCGGGGATCCGTGCCGTACGTCTCCAGCAGGTCCCAGGCGAACATCATCACCATCTCCGCGGCGGGCCATTCCCGGGCGTGGTGGATCCCGTCCATGTAGAACACGGGGCGGCCGTCCTGGCGCGCAACGTCGGAGGCGATCTCGATCCCGTACACCTTCCGGCCCTCCAGCGTCGGCTCCGGCAGCTCGATGAGCCGGGCCAGGTCCGGGTACGTCGCGGCAAGGGATTTCAGGTCGGCCTCGTACTCGGCCAGGCGCCGGTAGGCCGTGCGCGGCGGGCCGGGAGCGGAGACGTCCGGCGCCGCGGGAGCACCCGCGTCCGCCGCCAGGTCGTGGGCCACGAGGTCCTGGACCATGATCCGGTACGGAATCCCCAACGCGTCGAGACGATCCCGGTCGCCGGGCCACAGCAGGAGCTCGGCGATCCCGGGCGCGGGACGGGCGTGGGTGTCGTCGAACCGGGCCAGCGCCGCGGCCTGCAGAGCGGTCCCGGGCCGGGCCCAGGCCACCTGGAGGGCCTCGCCCGACGAACCGGCCGCCCGCGCGGCGCTTCCAAGCATGAACCGTCCGGCAGCCAGCGCCCCGAGGCCGGTTCCGGCCTTCTGGATGAACTCGCGCCGAGAGACCTTCCGGGTCACGCTTGGTCAGTTCGCCGGATTGGTCCGCTGACCTTTGTGTTCCTGCACAAAGGTGGCATCACGGACCGGACCGAAGGAGTCCGCAGCCCGGCATGGAGGTGCCCGCCATGAGGAAGCTCGTCCTGCTCTCCCTGCTCCTGTCCCTGGTAGCCGTTCTGGCCCCGGCATCGGTGGGCGCCGCCCCGGTCGGAGGAGAGACGAACCCGATCGGGACCCTCCGGTGGCTGCCCGACAACGCCAACGAGAAGGGTCAGGTGGGAGCGAACCAGTTCCGTCTCGCCGTCGTGTACGACTACTCCCTGGACGCCCAGGGCAAGCCCATCGCTCCGCTGTTGGCCAAAGGGGCGTTCGGCGTGAAGTTCTACACGACGTCCGCCGCGGACCTGCGGATGGTGGAGCACTCCGAGAGCGTCATCTCACTCGGTGACGTGGCCGGCGATCCGGTCGATCCCGTGGACCAGGCGTTCATGGGCGTGGCCGGGGACGTGCGGGACAGTGTCTGTCCGCAAGCGGGGGTCCAACCGGCCTCCGCCGCCTACTCGACGACGCGCACGTTCTTCCACGCCGCCAGCAACCCGTACCAACCCGTGACGGGCCCCGGCACGTGCGAGGTGGTCGACTCCTCGACCCCCGCCCCCGGCGGGTTCACCACCACGGTGACCACGCACGTCCCTGGCTTCTGGATCGACGTGACCTGGCCGACCAGGACCGTGCCTGCGGCGGGCACCGGACGGTTGATGGCCGACGTGTGGTACGGGGCGGTGTACGACACGCAAGGCGAGCAGGGCGACTTCTACGAGACGGCAGACGCGGAGGGCGACTCCAGGAGCGTGGGAAGTCCCGGCGACTACGACGCCACGTTCTCCTTCGCCGGGACCCC
>DASZKM010000035.1:0-3792 GCA_035947055.1 Actinomycetota bacterium | reverse complement strand
GTCGAGCGCCGGATACGGAGCCAGGATGACCTTGAACTCGCTCTCCGCCAGGCCGGACAGCGCGTCGACGACCTCGGCGGGCAGCGCACCGGCGCCGTCGGCCCGGTAATAGATCACCACGTACGCGTGCTCCAGGTTGTGGATGGCGGTCTGCTCGGGCACCGGCTGGTCGTAGACGTGAACGTCCGCCGGCAGGGTGGCGTCCGTGTGCACCCCCGAAGCGGCCGGCCGTGTGGCGTACACAGGCGGCGACACGCCCTCGCCGAGGTGCTCGATCCCTTCGCTGGGTAGCTCCTGGACCCCCGTACAGCGCAGTGAGCCCGCACCGACCGGGCGCAGCTGACTGCCATCTCGGCCAGTCACGATCAGCACGATGCTCATGATGCCCACCACGATCAGGCCGGCTGCGAGGCCGCCGGCGATCCACGGGCCGTAACCGATCGGCTCGGCCGGGGAGGGGGAGGGCGGTGGAGCGGCGGATGTCAACGCAGGGTCAGGGAACGTTCGGCTCGGGGGCCAGCCCTCCGCTGCGGAACTGCTCGATGAACCCACGGGCCACCGACACCGCGTCGTCGGGGTTCTCCGGCGCCGGACACATCTGGAGCTTCCGCCACGCGGTCAGGGCCAGGCCCGTGTCCTCGCGCAACCCGTCGTAGGGGGCGAGGAGGACCTTCTCCTCCGCCTCGGCCAGGTCCGCCAGCTCCTCCCGAGTCTCGTCCGAAAGCGCCTGCTCGCCCTCGGCCTGGTAGTACAGGATCACGTACCCGTGCTCCAGGTTGTGGATCGCCTGGGGCTCCGGGATGGGCTGCTCGTAGACGTCGGGCTCGGGGGGCAGCGTCGAAGCATTGTGGTTGCCCACATTCGCCGGCTGGCCGTTCTGGCCCACCGCGAAGGGCTCGGTGTGCTCGGAGGGAACATCCTCGGCGGTCTGGATCTCATCGCATCCGAGCCGGGTCGCCGCCTCGGCGGCCCGGACCTCCACCTCAGATGGCCGGGTGCTGACGTACACGATCGCCCCGATGACCGCGGCGATCCCGGCCAGGATCCCCCACCGGCGGGCCCGCCGGAGCCTCGCGGCGCGCCGGGCCTGCTTGATGCGGCGCTCGCGCTCTCTCCGGGCCTGCTCCTTGCGCTCTGCTCGGTGCGAGGGACGTTCGGTGTCGACGACGGGCGCTTGCTCCTCCTGCCCCGCCGCCACATCCACCGGCGCGGCGCGTTTCGCCGCCCGTGCTGCCGCCTTCCGCCTACGCTTCTTCTTGGCCATCCGAAGCCGTCACTCTACAGAAAGGCCTACCGGAAACGCAGGTGGTCGCCGGGATCGATCGACGGGCGCGGCGGTGGCTCGTCGCCCGGCAACGGACCGGCGGCGACCGTGCCCATGGCCAGCCAGTCCGGAGACAGGCCCACCGCCGCACCGGCTTCCTCGGAACAGAACAGGCTGGAGGAGACCCACGCGGAGCCATATCCCTGCGCGTGCAGGGCCAGCATGAAGTTCTGCACGGCTGCCCCCGTGGCCAGCACGAACATGTCGCGCTCCGCCCGGGCCCGGCGTTCATCCGGGTAGTCGTCGGCCGCTGCCAGCGACAGGAACGGGAGCGCCAGGACCGGCGCTCCTCCCAGCAGCTCGTCCGACTTGGCGAGGCGGCGGTCGATCACGTCCTGAGGCACCCCGTCCTCCTTCAGGTCGCGGACCCAGGCCCCGGCCATGGCTCCCAGCAACGCTCGCCGTCCGGGCTCCGAGGCCACCACCATCCAGGTCCACGGGCGGCGACGGTGCCTCGATCCGTGGGGAACGGGGGCGGTCAACGCGGCGGCCACGGCCTCGGTCAGGGCCTCGCGTGGCACCGCTCCGGGGCCGAACGCGCGAACCGTCCTCCGGCCGGAGATGGACGCCAGGGGAGATGAGCGGAACAGGTCCTCATCCGGGGGACGGACCAGGTCTGCGGCCGGGCGAGGAGGGGCGTCCGGTCCTTCTCTCCGCATCCCGCGCACCACGGCCACGGGGATACCCTCCGCCTTGCCCATGGCCAGGCCGGTGGCCGCCGCGATCTCATCGGCCAGCGCCACCACGGTGGTCTCCAGGATGCGACCGTGGGCGTCCTTCGTTCCGCGGAGATCCAGCAGGGCGGGGACCCCGGCGGATCCGATGGCCACGTTCACCAGGCCGCGGCGCCACGTCCGCCCGAACGTATCGGTGATGAGCACGCCGACGTCTGACCCGGTCCGGTCCCGAAGGCCAGCGCGGATCCGCTCCGCGGACCCATCGGGATCCTCGGGAAGCAGGCTCAGGAAGCCGGCCGCGACGTTCGACGCGTCCACCCCGGCGTTGGCGCACACGAAACCGTGACGGGTCTCGGCGATGACCAGGTCCCCCCGGCGAGCGACCACCCGCCGGGTCTCCCGCTCCACCCACGCGTCCTTGCCCTCCTCGTCCGAAACCACCCGGCCTTCGGCCTTCGAGACGATCTTCTGCGTCACGGCCACCACGTCGCCGTCGCGAAGCGGAGGGGCAAGCTCGGCGATGAGCGCGGCCAGGTCGGACCCGTGGTCGATCTCGGGGAGTCCCCGGACGGGGAAGATTTCCACGCCTCAGCCTCTCTACCCGGCGGCGAGTTCCAGGGCCGTCCGGGCCACTCGCTCCGCCGCCGCGTCGTCGGTCATGACGGTGTCGGTCACCGCTACGCGCATCCTGAGGTCGCTCTCGATACGCGACGACAGCGCCGCGTCGCGCTCATCGATCACGAACCCCGAGCACAGACCCCGGTAGGCCGAGGCGGCTCCAAGCGCGGTGACCTCCAGTCCCGCGGAGGGCATCAGACGGTCGGCCATCCCGCCCAGCGGAGCGCCTCCGACGATGGGCGACACGCCGCTCACTCCTCCGTCACGCTCCCGGAGCGCATCGGCGATGGCCGGAACCGCCAGGATCGGCGCGATGCTGGCCACGGGGTTCGAGGGACAGATCAGGACGGCATCGGCTTGGGTCACGGCCTCGATCACTCCGGGCGCGGGCACGGCCCGGTCGGCTCCTTCGTAGCGGACGCCCTTCACCTCGTCCCGCGCCCCGCGCGCCACCCAGTACTCCTGGAAGTGAAGGTCCAGCGGTCCACCCGCTTCATCGACGGCATCGATCCGGGTCTCGACGCGATCGTCCGTCATGGGGATCACCCGGCAGGACACCTGGAGCGCGCGGGTGATCTGCTCTGTGACCGCCGACAGGGGGATGCCTTGCCACAGCAGCTCGGTACGGGCCAGGTGCGTCGCCAGGTCGGTATCGCCGAGCGCGAACCATGACTGCCCTCCGATCCGGCGCAGCTCGTCCATGGCCCGGAATGTCTCTCCTCGCCGCCCCCAGCCGCGCTCTCGGTCCGCCACGTCGGCCAGCCAGTACGTCACAGAATCGAGATCGGGGGAGAGGTGCAGACCGTGCAGCACCATGTCGTCGCCGGTGTTGACCACGACCGTAAGGTCCGCCGGGTCGATCACACGCGCCACGCCGCGCAGGAACTTCCCCGCTCCCACTCCACCGGCCAGCGCCGTCACGGGCACGGGAGGAAGCCTACCGCCCGTGCGGTGTTGCAGTAGGCTCGCCCGGATGCCCGTCACCGAGCGGGAGGTTCGCCGGGCGCTGCGGCGCGCGACGGAGGGGAAGTCGCTGTCGGCATCCGAAGCGACAGCGCTCCTCGCCGCGCGCGGTCCTGCGCTCGCCGATCTTCTTCGCGTGGCAGCGGATCTCCGCGAGCTCGGGCAGGGGCGGGCCATCACGTATTCCCGCAAGGTGTTCGTGCCGCTCAC
>DASZKM010000034.1:0-11933 GCA_035947055.1 Actinomycetota bacterium | reverse complement strand
CCTGGAGGAAGACGCCCGGGCGGCGAAAGCACGGGCGGGCCCTCTGCGAGGCACGCCACACCTCAAGGCCAAGATCCGGGAGGCGTCGGAGTACATGGCAGCCATGCGCGAGGTGGTTCCGATCCGCACGGACCTGGAGGTGGACATGGTGGTGGGCATCCGTAACGACGCTCGGCTCGACACCCTGGCCAAACGCTGGGGGCTGACGGGCCCGGTCAAGCGCCTTCGGGCCGTGCTCGACCTTCCTCGGGCGAAGGGGGGAACACGGCGGGCCGGGCGCGGGTTGACCAAGGACGCCGTGAGTCGAACGGAGAGGACCCGGCGTGACTGAGCAGACAGCGATCGCCGTGGAGGGCCTGACCAAGCGATTCGGATCGGTCCTGGCTCTGGACGGCATCGACTTCCAGGTGTCGCCTGGCACGGTGTTCGGCCTGCTGGGCCCGAACGGCGCGGGCAAGACCACCGCCGTGAGGGTCCTGACCACGATCATCCTCCCCGACGCAGGCCGGGCCTCGGTCCTGGGCCACGACGTCGTCCACGACCCCGAGACCGTTCGTTGTCTCATCGGCCTGGCTGGACAGTACGCCGCGGTCGATCCGAACCTCACCGGCCGGGAGAACCTTCGACTGGTGGGCCGGCTGGCACAGCTTCCTCGCCCGGCCATCGATCCCCGCGCGGCCGAGCTCCTGAAGCGGTTCGAGCTCGACGACGCGGCCGACCGCCCGGTCCGCACGTACTCGGGAGGGATGCGCCGCCGGCTGGACGTGGCCGCCGCGCTGGTAGGGCGGCCCCCGGTGCTGTTCCTCGACGAGCCGACGACGGGTCTCGACCTCCACAGCCGCAACGCGCTGTGGGACATGATCCGTGAGCTGGTGGGCGAGGGGACGACGGTGCTGCTCACCACCCAATACCTCGAGGAGGCGGACCGCCTGGCCGACCGGGTCGCGGTGGTCGACTTGGGACGGATCATCGCCCAGGGCAAGCCGTCCGAGCTCAAGGCCGAGCTGGGCAGCACGGTCATCGAGATCGGGATGGGTGAGGAAGCTGATGCCGCCCGGGCGGCCGACGTCCTATCTCGGATGGGCTCCGGCGAGCCCGAGCGTGACGGCGCCACGATCCGGCTCTCGTCCGGGGACGGCCCCAAGGTGCTGATGGGCGTGCTGCGGTCGCTGGACGCGGCGGGCCTCGGGCCATCGACGCTGACCGTCCGGGAGCCGAGCCTGGACGACGTGTTCCTGAAGCTCACCGGCCGGCACGCCGAGCCGGTGGAGGAACCGCAGAAGGAACCCGTCTCTCCGGGAGGTGCGCCATGACTCAGGAGTCCCTGGCCATCCCGATGCCCCGTCCCCGCCGGGGCTTCGGCAGGGTCACCGGCGCGCTTTCGGATGCGGTCGCCGTGACGGGCCGAAACCTGATCACATTTCGCCGGGTCCCGCAGCTTCTGGTGTTCTCGACCATCCAGCCCGTGATCTTCGTGCTGCTGTTCCGGTATGTGTTCGGCGGCGCCGTCTCCCGAAGCTTGGCGGTGCCGTACGTCGACTACCTGATGCCGGGCATCTTCGTGCAGATGGTGGTGTTCGGCTCGATGGGCACTGCCGTGGGGCTGGCGGCCGATCTGAAGACCGGCCTCCTGGAACGATTCCGTTCGCTGCCGATGGCCCGGTCGGCGGTCCTGGCCGGCCGGAGCACGGCGGACCTGGCTCGCAACCTGTTCGTGGTGACGCTGGTCAGCGGGGTCGGGTTCCTGATCGGGTTCCGGGTCCACACCCACGCCTGGGGGTTCCTGGCCGGGATGCTGCTGGTGGTCCTGTTCGGCTACGCCCTGTCCTGGGTGTTCGCCACGATCGGGTTGGCCGTGGGAGATCCGGAGACCGCGCAGGCCGCTTCGTTCCCGATCATGGCTCCTTTGGTGTTCGCCTCCTCGGCGTTCGTTCCCGTGGAGACGATGCCCAGCTGGCTCCAGGTCTTCGCCGAGCACCAGCCCGTGTCGGTAACCGCGTCCGCGGTCCGGGCGCTGGTCCTGGGGGGTCCAACGGCCTCCTACGTTCTGCAATCCCTGGCGTGGATCGCGGGGATCACGCTGATCGCAGCGCCGATCGCCGTGCGGCGGTACCGGCGTTCGGTGTAGCCGACGGAATGCCGAGCCCCGCCGAGAGGTTGCAGAACCCACAGGAGCCCGCCCGACAGGAGGAGGCGAGGGTGAACGCATACGTCTTGGTCCAGACGGACGGGCGGGATCAGTCGATCGCCGACGAGATCCGCACCCTCCCGTGCGTGGTCTCGGCGGAGCCACTGAGCGGTCCGTTCGACGCCATCGCGTTGACCAGCGCCGGCTCCACACCCCATCCCATCGACGAGGTCGTGAGGGTGATCCAGGGTCTGCCCGGCGTCATCCGGGCCCTGCCCGCTCCCGTCGCGGGCCAGGCCGCTTAGCGCACTCGTTTGGGGTACGGGAGAAGAGGCTTCCGCCCAAGAAACGGGGTCGCCGAGCTCGCTAGCTGGGGAGCTTGCGGACGGCGGCCTCGGTGAGCCGCGTGGTGGACGATGACAGACGGAGTCCGGCCATCCCGATGGGGCCGGGCACCCACTCGTCCTCCTTCAGGAGTTCGACGCGCATGCCGCCGTCATCCGCCCGGATGATGCGCCACACGGTCCCGCGATCGGTCTTGTAGACCTCGGTCTCGGCATCCATCATCAGGATGCCTTCTTCTGCTTCTTGGCCTGCCGCTTTTCCTTCAGGCTCTTCTGGGCCGCCTTCTTGCTGGTCTTGGCGCCACCCTTGTCCTTATTGGCCACTTCGCCTCCCTGGGTTGCGCCTAGTTTACCTCAATGGTGCTCCCACTGCTGGAGTAGAACCCGCCCATCTGGGGATACACCCTGAGTGTCAGGTGACACACAGGCCACAGCGTGGCTGCACTCCAGGAGGAGGGCCACCCGCGGACGCCGGGGAGGCTGGATGAGCTCTACGACGAAGCGGCGATATCGCACCACCGCAACGATTTACGGCCTGGTTCTGGCTTCGGCCTTGCTTGTCCTGTCACCCGGGCCTGTCCAGGCTCACCACGGTGGGGTGTGCTGGGCCAGCTCGCGCGACGTCGGCTACACCAATGGGGTTGAGGACGTCTACGCGCAGTGGGCCATCTCCTGTCATCGCCAGGTCTACCGGATCCGAATGAACTACTGGGTCATGGATTGCGGCACCTTCCGGAAGCCGGACTGTTACAGCGGCCAGTACGTTGGAGGGACGGCCCATTTCCTGTGGGACGAGCGATTCAACGCCTCCTTCTTCAGCAAGCGACTGGTTGTCTCCGAGAACTTCCCCGGGTACCGGTGGTACTGCGCGGAGTCCTACGGCACGATCGAGTTCACGAAGGGCGGCGATGTTGAGAAGATCCCGGGTGGAGGCGAAGAGGCTAACTGCAAGAAACTCTGAGAGTCTGAGGCGCCTTGGATCGGGCGGACGGCGGAACAGTCAGCCCGACCCGAAACCGTAGGCCAAGGCCCAGATCCAACAGAGCGGAGGCGGACGGGAATCGAACCCGCCAGGGAGCTTTCGCCCCCTCACCGGTTTTGAAGACCGGGGGACCCACCAGGCGTCCGGACGCCTCCGAACTCAGGATATCGGGCGGGTGGTAGCGTCGCGGCCGTGCTCAAGCGAGTGGTCGGCACGCTTGCAACTGTCACCGTCGCCTTGGTTGTGCTGCTGGCCGTCGAAGGGTTCATCGCTCTCAACGGGCCCGGCCTCCCGGATCGCCCCGCGCTTCGGCTGGACCGAACGTTCCAGGTCGGTGGGGAGAGCAATGAACCGATCCGACTGGCCTGGCTCGGCGACTCCACCGGCGCCGGGATCGGCGCATCGGGGGCCGAAGCCGCGGTGGTCACCTTGGTGGCGAGTGAGCTTGGCCGGCCGGTGGAGCTTCGGGTCCTGGCCCGGTCGGGCGCCCGGGTTGGCGACGTCCTCGCCCAGCAACTTCCCCGGCTAGCCGATGTCGACGCGGACGCCGTGGTCGTCGCGGTGGGAGGAAACGACGTTACCCACCTGACGTCCGAAGATCTGTTCGAGGCCCAGTACGACCTGCTGCTCGATACCCTGGCTCGGCTTCCATCGTCGACGATCGTCTCGGTTGGCATCGGAGACTTCGGGACCGTTCCGCGGATTCCCCAGCCGCTTCGGGCCCTCGTGGCCTGGAGGGGCAGGGCGCTCGATGAGCTGATCCGGAAGGTGACCTCACGTCACGATGTCGCATACGTGGACCTGTACGGGGAGACGGGGCCGGTATTCGCCGTCGACCCGGGCCGGTACTACGCTCCCGATGAGTTCCACCCGAACGACCTGGGGTACCGGGTGTGGGCGGACGCCATCCTCGAGGTGCTCCGCCCGGCCATCGCCGGCTGACGACGCGAGCCCGCCCCGGTCAGAAGGGCGCTCTTACTCGACGCCGAAGACGTCGATCACGGCGTAGTCGGCCAACCCCTCGGGCTCGACATTGAAGATGAGACCGGACGGCCACTGGGGGGCGTCGTACACGAAGACGGCGGGGTCGTTGACGATGTATCGCCCGTTGGCCGCCACCTTTATGGTGTGCTCCGTCGAAGCGTCTCCCGCCTTCGCGGCGCCGTCGAGGGCCTCGTAGATGTTGGTGAAGGCGAAGGTGAGTTTCTGCGTGCCGCTCCCACCATCCGCGCCTTTCACCACGGCGTTGCCCGCGAAGACCTGCACGCCGTCGATGGTCAGCTCCAGGTTCAGGTCCCGCGTGAAGATCGGCGGTACGAAGGCGTACAGAGTCACCGCGATGTTGTCCAGCGTCCCTGTGTACTTGCCTTCGAACACGGCGCTCCCTCGCGGGTCCTGCGGCGCGACGAGCTGGTGAAACGTGCTGTTGGTGGCGTACACGCCGGCACCCGCCTCCGAGCCGGTGCCGCCCGGCTTCGTGTTCGTCCACGTCGGGAAGATCCCGGCGCCGAATCCCGCCAGGTTCCCGACCTTGGTCTTCAGATCTGTCGTGTGGAACCAGGCGTCCTGTCGACAGACCGAGACGTCGTCGCTCGGGTCGTCGGGCGTGGCTGCTCCCCGGATCTGGCGGCAGTCGCCGTTCGCGGCGACGGCTACGGACACCGGCAGCATGACGGCCACCGACGAGGCGAGCACGAGCTTGAGGGCGCGGTGCATGCGGGCCTCCTCTTCGATCGGGCGCTTGTTGTTTTCTGCATCGAGGCGGTCCATCCTTTGTGCCGGGGCACAACCTCGGCCGGCCCTGCCCGCTAGGTATCTGCTTGCTTCCCGTACACTCAAGCCATGACGTTCGAGTCACTGATGCCCCCCAAGCCGAAGCTGCGGGGGGTCCTCCACCAGATCGCGTTCTACGTGTCGCTGGTGACCGGGCCCACGCTCGTCGCTCTGGCCAGGTCGGGGATCAAGTCCGCTGCGGCGGTCTTTTCGCTGGCCATGACCGGTCTGTTCGGGGTCAGCGCCCTGTATCACCGCCTGAACTGGCAGGCGAACGTCCGCCGATGGCTGGGGCGGCTGGACCACACCATGATCTACATCTTCATCGCCGGTTCGTTCACACCGATCGCTCTCGCCGCCGACACCCGGTGGTCGAGGATCGTCCTGGTGATCGCATGGAGCGCCGCGGTGCTCGGCGTGCTGATCGGCCTGCTGCCGATCTCAACGCCGAAGTCCGTGGCCGTCATCCCGTACCTGGCATTGGGATGGCTGGGCGTGACGCTCTTCCCCGGAATCTTCCAGCGAGCGGGCTGGACCCCGACCCTTCTTCTGCTGCTCGGCGGGGTCGCCTACACGATCGGCGCCGTCATCTACGCGCGGCGACGTCCCGATCCCAGGCCGGCGGTGTTCGGCTACCACGAGATCTTTCACGCCCTGGTGATCGGGGGCGCCTACCTGCACTACGTGGCGATCGCCGCGACCATCGCCTGATCAGTCGGGTTTCGGTTCCGCCTCCCCGGGATCCGCGCCGACGGCGTGGAACCCGCCGTCCACGTGCAGGATCTCGCCCGTGATGGCCTTCGACCGATCCGAGAACAGAAACGCCGCAGCGTCGGCCACCGGTGACGGATCGAGCGGATCCCACCCGAGCGGCGCGCGCCTCGGCCAGGTTTCCATGAAGCCGTCGAAACCCGGGATCCCCTTGGCAGCCATGGTTCGCAGCGGCCCCGCGGCGATGCAGTTGACGCGGATGCCGTGGCGACCGAGATCACGGGCCAGGTATCTGGTCACCGACTCCAGCGCCGCCTTGGCCACGCCCATCCAGTCGTAGGCGGGCCAGGCCACCGAGGCGTCGAAGTCGAGAGAAACGACACTCCCGCCGGCCGCGGACAGCAGCGGCTGCATGGCAACGGTTACTTCCTTCAGAGAGAACGCGCTGACCTGGAGCGCGGTGGCGGCGCTGTCCCAGGGCGTGGTCAGGAACTTGCCGCCCAGGGCGTCCTCGGGTGCGTACGCGATGGCGTGCAGAACACCATCGAGCACGCCCCACCCCCTCTGGAGATCCGCAGCGACTGCGGCGATCTGGTCGGTGTCGGTGACGTCCATCTCCAACACGTCGGGCCGCCGCGGAAGCCGCTCCGCACTGCGGCGGGTCAGCGATAGGCCGCGCCCGAAGCCGGTGAGCACAACGTCGGCGCCCTCTTCCTGTGCGACCCGCGCCACGGCGAACGCGATGCTGTCCGGGGTCAGCACGCCGGTCACCAGGATCTTCTTTCCGTCGAGGAGCGCCATCGGCGTCATTGCACCGCGTTCCGACGGCCGGCTTCAACCTACCGGCGCGGCTACTTGCAGCCTCGCGCGCAACCTACTTGGAAGAAACTTCGGCGTCGGACGTAACTTTCGTCGCGGTTTGTTCGTCGTAGTCCCTACGATGACGGGCGTGCGCCCAACTTCGCCATTTCCAGAACACTCCGGAGCATCCGGCGTGGCTGTCGTCTTTCCGGGTCAGGGCTCTCAGTACCCGGGGATGGCCGATCCGTGGTTGTCGGACGACGCCGCGCGAGCGGTCCTGACCGAATGCTCTGACGCTGTCGGCTACGACCTGATCGACGCGTGCCGGGACGAGCATCGGCTGACCAGGACGGACATCGTGCAGCCGGCTCTGTTCGCCTGCGGGGTGGCCGCGTACCGCGTCCTCGAAGGCGAAGGGATCCGTCCCACCGTGGTGGCCGGCCACTCGCTGGGTGAGTACGCGGCCCTGGTTGCCGCCGGCGTCCTGGAGTTGCGCCCTGCGGTGGAGGCCGTGGCCGAACGTGGTGCCGCCATGCAGGAAGCCGCGGACGCCGCACCCGGAGCCATGACGGCATTGCTCGGTCTCAGCCCGGAAGAAGCGGCGGAGGTGTGCCGCATCGCGGGACGCGGTGACGTGCTGGCGGTGGCCAACGAGAACAGTCCGAGGCAGACCGTACTGTCCGGTACGACGGAGGCCATCGAGCGAGCCGAAGCCCTGGCCCGGACCCGAAAGGTGAAGGCGGTCCGGCTCAAGGTGGCCGGCGGGTTCCACTCGCCGCTGGTCCAGGCGGCCCTTCCCCGCGTACGTGCCGCCATCGCCGGTTTGACATTCCATACGCCTGCCGTCCCGGTCATCCCGAATGTGAGTGGCCGGCCCGCCACGAGCCCGCAGGAGCTCCGTGATCTCCTTTCCCGGCAGCTCCTTTCGCCGGTGCGGTGGTCGCGAACCATGGACTCGATCGTCGGATCCGGCGCGGGACTCCTCCTCGAGGCCGGCCCGTCCGACGTGCTGGCCCGTCTGGCTCGCCGGTCGATGACCGGAGTTCGGGCCGTGGCTGTGGGTTCGCCCGCCGAAGTCCGAGCGCTGCTGTCCGAGGCGGAGGTCCCGGCCCGATGAGCAGCGGTTTGGGAGTCGTCCTTCACATGTTCCTGGTCGTCACCCCGGCGGCCGGACGCATCCGTCTGCTTCCCCCCCGCCGTTTCAAGCACGGCCGTGAGGTCGTGGAGGCCGGTCAACCCGTCGCCCGGCTCGAGCAGGGGGAACACCACACACTGGTCCGCGCTGCGGTTGGCGGAACGGTCGCTTCCGTCCTCGCCATCGAGGGGGAACCCGTCCGTCCCGGACAGCCGCTGTACGCGATCGAGCCGGAGCTGCCGTGACCCGGCGGTTCGCCTGCATCGCCGGGATGGGCTCGGCGCTCGGTTCGAAGGTCGTCTCGAACGAAGAGCTGGCCCGCGACCTGGACACCTCCGACGAGTGGATCCGGTCGCGGACCGGGATCGTGGCTCGCAGGTTCGCGGCTCCCGAGGAAACCGCGTCATCGCTCGCTGCCGACGCCGGTTCCCGGGCCCTGGATGCCGCTGGGATCGACCCCGGCGTCATCGACATGACCGTGGTGGCCACGGTGTCCGGCGACCAGCCGTTGCCTTCCACCGCGAGCTTCGTCCAGGAGCGCCTGGGGATGCAGGGGTGGGCGTTCGACCTCGGCGCGGCGTGCGCCGGATTCGTCTACGGATTGGAGGTCGCTTCGGCCCACATCGCCGCGGGCTCCGCCGAGAACGTTCTGGTGGTGGGCACCGAGGTCCTGTCCCGGTTCCTCGACTTCACCGACCGCAGCACCTGCGTCCTGTTCGGCGACGGTGCCGGAGCGGCCGTGGTGGTTGCAGGTCAGGAGCCGGGGGTGATCGGCTCGGCGCTGGAAACCGACGGCCGTCTGGCGGAGCTGCTGCAGATCCCCGCCGGCGGCAGCCGTGCACCGGCCTCCGAGGACACCGTCCGACGTTCAGAGCACTTCATCAAGATGGCCGACGGGAGCGAGGTGTTCCGCCGGGCCGTCGAGGCGATGGCCGGGACCGCGTCCTCCCTGCTGGAGAAGTCCGGCATGACCCCCGACGATGTGTCCCTGCTGGTTCCGCATCAGGCCAACGCCCGGATCATCCGCTCGGTGGCGCAGCGGCTGTCATTCCCCGAGGAGCGCGTGTTCGTCGACCTGGCGTACGTGGGGAACAACTCGGCGGCCTCGGTTCCGGCGGCGATGGACCGGGCCTGGCGGGCGGGACGACTGCAGCCCGGTGACCTGGTCCTGACGGTGGCCTTCGGCGCCGGCATGGCCTGGGGCGCCAACCTGATCCGGTGGACGGCACCCGAGGTGGCCTCGTGACGCGGGTTGCCCTGGTGACCGGGGCGTCACGTGGGATCGGCCGCTCGGTGGCCGAGGCGCTGGCCGCCGACGGACTGCACGTGGCCTGCGCGTACCGGAGCGACGACGCCGCGGCCAAGGAGACCGTCGCCCTCATCGAGGCAGCTGAGGGAAACGCCGCGGCCTTCCGCGCCGACGTGACCGAGGAGTCCGACATCGATGAGCTGTTCCGACAGGTGCGGGAATGGGCGGGCCCGCCCCTCGTCGTGGTGAACAACGCGGGCATCACGACCGACGGGTTGGCCGTCACCTACTCCCGCGCCGAGTTCGATCGCACGCTGGGGGTGAACCTGACCGGCACCTTCCTGTGCGCGAAGGCCGCGTTGAAGGACATGCTCCGGGCCCGGTGGGGGCGCATCGTCAACATCGCCTCGGCCGCGGCCCTGCGAGGCAACCCCGGACAGACCGCGTACTCGGCATCGAAAGCCGGGCTGGTGGGACTGACGAAGTCGCTGGCCCGGGAGGTCGGGAGCCGGGGGATCACGGTGAACGCGGTGTGCCCGGGACTCGTGGAGACCGACATGATCGCCGGCCTGAACGCCGACCAGCGCCAGGCCCTGGTGGCCACCACGCCGCTGGGCCGTCTGGGCCGGCCGGAGGAGGTCGCCGCCGCGGTTCGATTCCTGGCCAGCGAGGACGCCTCGCTGGTGAACGGCGCCGTGGTGGCAGTGGATGGAGGACTGACCGCATAGCCGGCACGAGCCGGAAGGGAAGGAGGCACGATGACGAAGACAGAGGTAGAGACCAAGGTTCGGACGCTGCTCTCCGAGCAGCTTCAGGTCAAGCAGGACGAGGTGCAGGCGGCGACTCGGTTCCGCGAGGACCTGGATGTGGACTCCCTGGACCTGGTGGAGGCCACCCTGGCGCTGGAAGACGCGCTCGGCGTCGAGATCCCTGAAGAGGAGATGCGCGACGTGGAGACCGTCGGCCAGGCCGTCGACCTGGTTGCCGTCAAGCTGGGGGTCGGTTGAGTCAGCGAAGAGTCGTCGTCACGGGGATCGGCCCCGTCACTCCCGTCGGCATCGGCGTCGAGCCGTTCTGGTCGGCGCTGGTCGCCGGCCGCTCGGGGATCGGCCCGCTGACGCTGTTCGACGCGTCGGAGTACCCGGTGCGGATCGCCGGCGAGGTCCGGAACTTCGAGCCCGGCGACTGGATGGACCGGCGCGAGGTCCGGCGAACCGACCGGGTGGTGCACCTGGCCGGCGCGGCGGCTCGCCTGGCGTGGGACGACGCAGGAAAGCCGGCGGTGGAGGGGTCCCGAGCCGCGGTGGTCATGGGGACGGGGATCGGGGGGATCGGCTCGTTGAGCGAGCAGCTGAAGGTGCTCAACGAGCGCGGACCCGGACGCGTGTCGCCGTTCACCGTGCCGGCGTTGATGCCTAACGCTCCCGCTGCCCACGTGGCCATGGATCTTGGATTCACCGGGCCGAACACGTGCATCGTCACGGCCTGTGCCGCCGGTGCCCACGCCGTGGGGGAGGGCTACCGGTACGTCAGGGACGGCCTGGCCGACGTGTGTCTGGCCGGAGGCGCGGAGGCGGCCATCGTCCCCATCGCCATGGCCGCGTTCGCCCAGATGGGCGCGATGTCACGGAATCCCGATCCCGAACGGGCCTCCCGCCCGTTCGACGCCGCACGCGACGGGTTCGTCCTGTCCGAAGGAGCGTGCGTCCTGATCCTGGAGGACGCGGAGCGGGCTGAGGCGCGCGGCGCCCGCGTGTACGCCGAGCTGGCGGGATACGGCGCATCGGCTGATGCCCACCACGTCACGGCCCCCGAGCCGGACGGCGCCGCCGCGGTGGCCGCCATGCAGGCTGCGCTGGCCGACGCCGACGAACCCGCGGAGTCCGTCGATTACGTCAACGCGCATGGGACGTCGACACCGCTCAACGACACCGCCGAGACGCGGGCCCTGAAGAAGGCCCTCGGTGATCACGCGTACCAGGCGGCGGTCAGCTCGACGAAGTCGATGACCGGCCACCTGCTGGGTGCGGCCGGAGCGGCGGAGGCCGCGGTGACGGCCCTCGCCGTGCAGACCGGAACCATCCCGCCGACCATCAACCAGGAGACGCCCGATCCGGACTGCGACCTGGACTACGTGCCCAACGAGGCGCGCGAGAAGCAGGTCCGGCTGGCGCTCTCGAACTCGTTCGGGTTCGGCGGGCACAACGCCGTGCTGGCGCTGCGCCGGGAGCGGTCCTAGCTCAACCGCCTTTTCTTCCGAACTCGCCGATGGCCAGGATGTTGCCGTCGGGATCCTTGAACCAGGCGCCCTTGACTCCCTCCGTCTCCGCGATGCCGTTGGCGTCGGTCTTGATCCCTGGCATGTCGTACTGCTCGAAGGTGATTCCGTTGTTCGTCAGTTCCTTGACGGTCGTTTCGACGTCGTCCACGTTCCATCCCAAGAGGGTGTGCTGGGCGGTGCCGGCGAACTCGGTTGGGTACAGCAGGAACCTGGTTGAGCCCGACCGGTACTCGATCCCCTGGGGGTCTTCTCGTCCCGGAGCGAACCCCAGCACGTCCTCGTAGAACCGGCGGGCCTTGTCGATGTCCTTCGTGGGGATGGTGGGGATAAGGTCCCATTCCTTAAGCATGGTCGGCTCCTTTCTTGGCCTCCGGGGTGAGGCCGCTCGAGACTATCGAATACCCGCCGCGGCATTGACGTCAAACCGCACGACGGCGACCTGATGTAGGGGTTGACCCCCAAGAACGAAGGCGACAATACTGTCAACGCAGAGGACTCCGACCTCGGCAGCTCCTTGTCCTTGACCGCC
>DASZKM010000033.1:0-1577 GCA_035947055.1 Actinomycetota bacterium | reverse complement strand
GGCAGATCCCCTCGGTGTTCTTCTTCGCGGTAGTGCCGTACCGCGGATCCCGCTCCGGCACGCCGGTGGTCCGGTCCACCCGCTTGGCCCAGTTGACCGGGCCGTACGGCTCGGCGACCACCACCTTGCCGTTGGTGCGGTCGACGGTGTAGCCGAAGCCGTTGCGGTCGAAGTGCGCCAGGAACTTCTTCCCGCCGCTCTCGAAGAGGACGTTCTCGTTGACGCCGTCATAGTCCCACTCGTCGTGCGGCGTCATCTGGTACCCCCACTTCGCCTGCCCGTTCTCCGGGTTGCGGGCGAAGATGGTCATCGACCACTTGTTGTCGCCCGGCCGCTGATCGGGGTTCCAGCTCCCCGGGTTCCCGGTGCTGTAGTAGAACAGGTCCAGCTCGGGATCGTAGGAGTACCAGCCCCACGTCGTCCCGCCGCCGCGCTTCCACTCGTCACCCTGCCAGGTCGATACGCCCAGGTCCTTGCCCCGGTGGGAGGGATAGTGGGGGTTCGCGTCACCCTCGATCAGGACTTCGCTGTCCGGGCCGGTCGAATAGCCGGTCCAGAGGTGCTTCCCGTCGTTCACGTTGTACGCCGAGACCCGGCCGCGGACACCGAACTCACCGCCCGATATTCCGGCGATGACGATGTCCTTGATCACGATCGGGGCGTTGGTCATCGTGGCGCCCTGCTTGTAGCCGGTAGCTTCGTTGCCAGAGCCGGACCGGTCAGGATGCCTCACCTTCCATAGCTCCTTACCGCTCTTGGCATCCAGCGCAAGCAGCTCACCCTGGAGCAGCTGGATGAACAGCTTCCCGCTCGGGTGATAGGCCGTGCCCCGGTTCACCAGGTCACAGCAGGCGATTGGAATCGCGTCAGGCGACTGGTTCGGCACGTGCTTCCAGATCTGCGGCGCGCCTGGCTTGGAGAGATCCAGCGCGTACACGATGTTGGGGAAGGACGTGTGGACGTACATCACGTTGCCGATGACGAGCGGGTTGGCCTCGTGCCCCCGAAGCGTCCCGGTCGAGAACGACCAGACGGGCCGGAGCTCGGCCACGTTCGACGTCGTGATCTGCTTGAGCGGGCTGAACCGCGTCAAAGCGTAATCACGACCGGTCATGTGCCATTCGCCCTCGGGCGCATTCAGGGTCCACTGCCCCGACCGCGCCTGTTGTTGCTGGGCGTCGGCCGACACGGCCACGGCCAACAACAGCGCCGCGGCGAGCCCGCCAGACACTACCTTCTGTGCAACACGGTTCATAACAGACCTCAGGGAAAAAGGGTGGTTCTCCTGCAGACTTTCATCAGTGCTACGGTTCTAGATCGGTCGGGCGTCGAAGGGGCTTGCAGGAGGCCCGCGCTCGGCTGCCGGCAGCATCCATCGGCGGAACGCGCTCATCTTTGCCAGGCACTGACAGGCAAGCCCGGTCCGCTGGATGGATTTGAGTGCGCGGCTGAGCGGCTGTCGGGCCGCGCGAGATTGTGTCGTTTGAAATGGGTGCTGTGAAGGATTGGCGTGCGGTTGGCTCTGATGTACGGCCCGGCAGGGGCGCCACAAGACTTCGAGCCAGTGCGTATGGACC
>DASZKM010000032.1:0-7655 GCA_035947055.1 Actinomycetota bacterium | reverse complement strand
CGAGCGGTCATGAGCGGGCCAACGCCGCAAGCCGGTCTCCGATGACGGGAGCGAACTTGAAGCCGTGCCCGCTGCACGCCGACCCCACCACGATGGCTCCGTGCCGCTCCAGGATGAACCCCTCGTCGGCAGTGTTGGTGTACAGGCAGGTCTCCGTGAGATGCGGTTTCGGATCCGCTGCGGGGAACCGATCGCGGACCCACGAGCTGATCCGGGCCACTGACGAGTCGTCGGGCGAGCCCTCCCGTTCCGGATCCGTGTCCGGTCCCGCCCGGTGCTCTCCGGCTTTCAGGCCCTGCCCCGGGCTGGGGAGGCTGTACACGGCGGGCGTTCCCCAATCGACCACCGCCGGCAGCGGCCCGTCGTCGTCGACGCGGAAATAGGCCACGGTCTCCCGGGTCGGGCGGGTGGGGAGCCGGATGCCCGCGCCGGCCAGGAGCTTCGCGGCCCACGCTCCCGCGGTCACCACGGCGATCCGGGCACGGTACGTCTCGGCGTCGGTCCTGATCTCCACTCGCTCTCCACGGTCATGGAGGGCCATCACCGGCGTGCGTTCGAGAACCGTCCCTCCGGCGGCGGTCGCCGAGTCGACGAAGGCTCGGACCGCGTCGTCGGCCGCCACGATGCCGCCGTCGGGTTGGAACAGCGCCGGACCTACCGACCGAGACACGTGCGGAAAGCGCCCGGCGACCTCGTCTCCGTTCAGCTGCTCGAAGGGTGCTCCACACTCCTTCAGCGCTCGGGCGTGCTCCTCCAGCTTCTCCCCGATGTCCAGGCCGCCCGTCCTGGTGAGGAGCGTGCGTCCCGACGCCGCCTCCAGCGCCCGCCACTTGGGATGGGCCTCCTGTGCCATCCGTACGAACCGGGGATCCTCGTACGACAGGCGAAAGATGCGGGATGCCCCGTGACTGGATCCCCGCCGGTGCCCGATGTCGAACTGCTCTAGCATCAAGACCTCCCGGCCGGCCCGAGCGAGACTCCACGCCGTCGCGGCGCCCATGACGCCCACTCCGACGACCGCCACGTCCACGTCGGTCATGGGCGTCATCGTACGACCGGCACCCGCAGGGCCGGTTAGGCGGGGTGGTCCGGGATCCGGGCCGCCGCCGCAGCGGCGACCACGAGATCCTCGAAGGCCACCCCCACCGACTTGAACAGCGTGACGTCGTCGGGGCCGCGTCGAACGGTCGCTCCCTGCACGACCTCGGCGAGATCGGCTGCGATGTCGGTCTCCGAGATGACCCCGGACGTGATCGGCATCACAAGGTCGCCGGCCTCGGCGAGCGCCGCCTGCCGGGTCTCGACGACGATGCGGGCCCGACGGACCGTCTCGTCGTCGACCTCCCGAGTGTCGGGCCGGTAAGCACCGACCGCGTTGATGTGAGCGCCGGGCCTGACCATCCTCCCATCGAACAATGGCTCGGTGGACGTGGTGCACGTGCAGATGAGATCACCCTGGCCGACGGAATCGCGCGCTCCGACCACGGCGTTCAGTCCTCTGCCACGAGCTCGTTCGGCCAGCGCCTCGGCTCGCTCCGGCGTCCGGGACACGACTGTCACATCGGTCACTGGACGGACCGCGGCCATCGCGTCGAGGTGCGCGCCGGCCTGCACTCCCGCGCCGAACATCACCAGCCGCGAAGCATCCGGTCGGGCCAGATGACGCGTGGCCAGCGCCGAGACGGCGGCGGTTCGCAGTCCCGTCAGCGCGGCCCCATCCACCAGGGCCACCGGCGCCAGCGTGGTCCCGTCCAGCAGCACGTACAGGGAATGGATGAGCGGCAGCCCTCGGTCGGGATTGGCCGGCGAGACGGTGACCAGCTTCACGCCCGCCTCGCGGTCCCCGACCGCGGGCATCAGCAGGAGCTCGCCGCTTCCCGCCTCCATCCGGGTCCGCGGCGGCGCGTCGGGTAACGGTCCGGCGAACGCCTTCTGCAGTGCGTCGACGGCGTCGCTGACGGGGAGGAGGCGAGCGAGCTCGACGGCGTCGATCAGGCGCACGTCAGCCCCCCAGGTATGCCTCCTGCATCTGCGGGTTCTTCTGGAGCGCTTCGGCGGTGTCGGACAGGACGATCTGGCCGGTCTGCAGGACGTATCCACGGTTGGCGATGGATAGGGCCATGTTCGCGTTCTGCTCGACCAGGAAGATGGTCACCCCCTGCTGGTTGATCTCCTTGATCGTCTCGAAGACCTGCTGGACGAGGATGGGGGCCAGGCCCATCGACGGCTCGTCCATGAGCAGGATCTTGGGCCCCGCCATCAGGGCCCGGCCGATGGCCAGCATCTGTTGCTCGCCGCCGGACAGGGTCCCCGCTCGTTGCCCGAGACGTTCCCGGAGGCGAGGGAACAGCTGTAGGACGCGCTCCAGGTCCTCTCCGATCTTCGCCGTGTCCGTGCGCAGCTGCGTCCCGATCTCCAGGTTCTCCCGTACCGACATCCTGGCGAACAGTCGGCGGTTCTCCGGGACCATCGTGATCCGCCGGGCCACGATCCTGGTCGTGGGCCGGCCCTCGATCGGCTGTCCCTCAAGCAGGATCTCCCCCGCCGAGGGCTTGACCATCCCCAGGATGGTCCGCAGCGTCGTGGTCTTCCCGGCGGCGTTCGCTCCCAGGAGCGTGACGATCTCTCCCGCTCGTACCTCCAGGCTCACGTCGCGGAGGACCTCGACCGGACCGTAGCTGGCGCTGACACCTCGAAGCTCCAGCAGGCTTCCGTCCCCGCCCGTCATCCGGACGCCGCCTCCTTCCCCAGGTACGCCTCGACCACCCGTTCGTTGCGAGCCACCTCGTCGTACGACCCCTCGGCGATCTTCCGGCCGAAGTCGATGGCCGCCACCCGGTCGGACACACCCTTGACCACCGGCATGTCGTGCTCGATGAGCATGATCGTGTAGCCGCGCTCGGTCCGGAGCCGTCCCACCAGGCGGATGATCTCCTCCTTCTCCCGGGGGTTCATCCCCGCGGTCGGCTCATCCAGAAGGAGGACCTTTGGCTCGGTGGCCATGGCCCGGGCGATCTCCAACCGACGGCGATCGGCGTAGGCCAGTGATCCGGCCAGGTCGTCGTACCGTTCCGGACGCAGCCGATCGCCGAAGAACTCCAGGATCTCCCGGGAACGCTCTTCGATCCGGCGCTCCTCCCGCACCGTTCTCGGGAGTCGCAGGATGGCGCCGAAGATGCCCGAGCGGGACCGGGCGTGCTGGCCGACCATCACGTTCTCCAGCACGGTCATGGCCGGGAACAGCCGGACGGCCTGGAAGGTGCGGCTGACCCCCAGCCGGGTGATCTGGTTGGGCTTCAGCCCGGCCAGGCTGACCCCGTCGAACACCATGTCTCCCGAGTCGGGTTCGTAGAACCCGGTGATCAGGTTGAACAGGGTGGTCTTGCCGGCGCCGTTCGGACCGATCACGCCGAAAATCTGTCCCTCCTCGATGGTCAGGTCGACGTCCTCGAGCGCCGTCACCCCCCCGAAGCGCTTGGTGAGCTTTCGGATCTCCAGCAAGGGCCGAGGGCTCATTCGAGTTGTTCCTTCTGTGGGGTCGTGGCCTGCGCCTCGCCGGGTCCCCCGGTGACGGCCGGCTCGGGTCCATCCCCCACCCGTTCGGCGAACTGGGCCTCCAACTCCTCCTGCTCGTGGAGCTCACGCCTACGACGGACGTTCGGCACGAGCCCTTCCGGCCGGAGGATCATGATGGCCACCAGGGCTCCCCCGTAGAACAGCAATCGATACTCGACGAAACCCCGCAACAGCTCGGGGAGCCCGATCAGCACCGCGGCGCCGACGATGACCCCCGGGATGCTTCCCATCCCGCCGAGGATGATGACCGACAGTGCGGCGATGGATACCAGGAGCTGGAAGCTCTCCGGTGTGGCCACGCTGAGCTGAGCGACGAAGAAGATCCCTCCGAGGCTGGCCACGCCCGCGCCGATAGCGAACGCCAGCAGCTTGTACTTGATCACGCTGATCCCCATGCCCTCGGCCACCGATTCGTCCTCCCGCATGGCCTGCCAGGCTCGCCCCACGCGCGAGTACTGGAGCCGCCACGTGACGTACGCCATGAGCAGGGAGGCGATGAGGATGAGGTAGTAGAGCTTCTGGGGTTCTCGCAGGTTGAGGAACTCCGGTGGTGGCGCCGGGACGCGCTTGATCCCCTGCGACCCTCCCAGGAGCGGCGCGGCCCAGTCGGACTGGACGATGACCCGGATGATCTCGCCGAACCCCAGGGTCACGATGGCCAGGTAGTCCCCTCTGAGCCGAACCACCGGAGCTCCGAGGATGAGCCCGGCGAACACCGCCAGCAGGACGACCAGCGGCAGCGCGATCCAGAAGGTCGATAGGGGCTCCACAGGGACCTGCGACCCCGCGCCGAACTCCCCCACGCCCTCCGTGACCAGGCCGGAGATCGGCGAGGTGGCCAGCCCCATCGCATACGCCCCGATGGCGAAAAACGCCACGTAGCCCAGGTCGAGCAGGCCCGCCAGGCCAACGACGATGTTGAGGCCCAGGCCGAGAAGGACGTAGACCATCACGGTGATGAGGGTGTTCGACAGGACGGTTCCGGTGACCAGCGGGAGGAGGGCGAAGAGGGCGGCGGCGGCGGCCACGTATCCGATCCGGCCACGGCCTCGCCGTTCCCCGGTTGCCGCAATGTGGGTGGTTCGGGCGGCACCCAGAACCAGCCCCACCAGGGCGAGGAGCAGTGAGATCCCCAGCAGGCCCACGCTGAGCTGCATGTCGAAGATCCCCAGGATGGCGAGGGCGAAGGCCAGGACCAGGGCCGCGGACCCCACTCCCGTGGAGATCGTGTCCATGCGACCGGCGCGTCCGGCGGACGCCGCCTGATCGGTCTCGGGCCGCATCAACCTGGCGAAGATCTGATCGCGGCGAGACCACAGGAGACTCAAGACGACGGTCGCCGTGAAGACGATGACCGCTCCGCTGATGGTGAGCCCGCCGCCCACATAGAGCCACTCGTACTCGAGCTCGAGGTTGTCGAGCATCACCCGGAACAACTGCTCGAGCATCCCCAGGACGAGGACGACGCCGAGTCCGGAGAGCAGGATGACTCGGTCGCGCCGACGGAGGAACGTGAGCGAGGCGCCCAGCGCACCCCCACTCGCCGAGAGGGCGATCACCAGGACAGCACCCGCCCCGGTCCCCAGCCCGAAGGTGAGGAGGTTCTCCAGCAGATTCGGGGTGATGTTGATGAAGATCCGCCGAGCTTCGATCGCCGTGAACAGCAGGACGAACGCTCCCAGGAGCGCACCGAGCACCGCACCGGAGGCGGCCCCGGCGGCCAACCGGCTCGGCCCCGGAACCGTCAGCGGCCGCCCCTCCACCTTGACCCGGGTGGCCAGGAACCCGGTGAGGAGGGCCGTGATGAGCAGCATGGCTCTCCCGAGGTTGATGACGTCGGTGATGATCGGCTGTTCGTTGAACTTCTCGACGATCCCGGTCGCCGATAGGTAGACGGCCGCGATCCCTCCGACCAGGCCAACGCGGGTGGCGCGAATCCACACGCCGCGGGCCGCTGGAACCTGCGCCGGACGGGGTGCCGGGGCGGCGACGGCCGTCACGTCAGGCTCGAGCCTCCTCCGACGACCCCAGGATCCCCCCGGGCCGGAAGATCAGGACGAACACCAGCACCCCGAACGCGACCACCGGTTGGAGCTGGTCCGGAGAGGGAACGTCCGCACCGGACAGGAACAAGGTGGGACCCACACTCTCGATGACGCCCAGCGCCAAGCCACCGATCGCCGCCCCGACCACGTTTCCGATCCCACCGAGCACCGCCGCCGTGAACGCCTTGATCCCCGGGACGAATCCCATGAAGAAGTTGACCTGGTTGAACAGGAAGACGTACAGGATGCCCGCCGCGCCGGCCAACAGGCCGCCGATGGCGAAGGTGGTCACGATGACCCGATCGACGTCGATGCCCATGAGGGCGGCGATCTCCTTGTCCTCCCCCACGGCCCGCATGGCCCGGCCGGTCTTGGTCCGCTCGATGAACAGGTACAGCCCCACCATCAGCAGCAAGGCCCCGATGATGACGATGACCTGCTCGCGGCTGACGGTGAAGCCGAGAAAATCCACTCTGCCCTGCAGGACCTCGATGTTCGGATAGGCCACCGAGCTGGCCCCGAACAGACCTCGGAACGTGTTCTGCAAGAAGAAGGATGCTCCGATGGCGGTGATCAGCGGGATCAGGCGGGGCGCGCCGCGAAGGGGCCGGTAGGCCACCCGCTCCAACAGGATCGCGGTGAGCATCGAGACCAGCATCGAGGAGGCGAACAGGATGGCGACCGACACGATGGGCTGGCTATTCAGGAAGCCGGTGTCGTTCAGGGCCTGAGCGACGAAGAGGGTGCTGAACGCGCCGGCCATGAACACCTCGCCGTGGGCGAAGTTGATCATGAACAGGATGCCGTAGACCAGGGTGTACCCGACGGCGATGATCGCGTAGACGGCGCCTCTGGCGATGCCCGCCACGAGCAGGGTCCGCCACGCCCCGAACTCCCCCTCCGAGATCGTGGCCCACGAACCCGCCACGACGCCCACGGTCAGCCCGATGGCCAGGGCGGTGAGGATCATCCTGCGCAGGGGAAGGCGTTCGACGAGCAGCCGGCGAGGACGGGCCGCTTCCGCTGCGCCTGCCATGAGGTTCCGGATTATAGGTTGGGGTGCGGACGGGCCGCGAAGCCCGTCCGCAGCACCCAAGCAGTTCCCCTAGCCGGAGACTTCCTCCAGCGTCAGCGTGGTGTCGAAGACGGGGTTCTCGATCTCTCCGCCCTCGACCTCGTTCACGGCCATCGTGGCCACCGGGAGGCAGTCGCCGGTCTCGTTGCACTCGATGGTGCCCACGATGCCCTCGTAGCCCGACGTCTCGTACAGACGATCGAGCAGTCCCTGGCGGGGGATGAACGTCGTCCCCCCTTCGCCCTCCACCGCGACCTCCTCGATGGCCTGGGCCAGGATGTTGAAGGCATCGAAGGAGTGAGCGTGGAACGCCGCCGTGGGCTCCTCGCCGAACTGCTCCTCGTACGCCGGGAGGAACTCCCCTTCGTAGAAGTCGCCGGAGAACTCCAGGCTGGGCCCGGACAGGAACACGCCCTCGGCGGCGTCGCCCGCAGACGGGACGAAGTCAGTCGTCGCCAGGCCGTCGGCACCCGCCAGAGCGGTGTCCGCCAAGCCCTCGACGTCCCGGGCCTGCTGGGTGATCAGGCCTCCTTCGGGAAGGAAGATCGGGTAGTAGAGGATGTCGGGCTCCTCGGCGGCGATCCGGGTCAGGAGGGGAACGAAGTCCGTGTCCCCCACCTGGATGGCTTCCTGCACAGCGCAGGTGCCACCGTAATCCGCCTGGAACACGTCGCAGAACACCTGCTGCAGTCCATCCGCGTACGGGCTGCCGTCGTGGATGGTTGCTGCCGTCTGGGCACCGAGCTCCTCCGACGCGAACTGCGCCATGGCGGCCCCCTGGATGAGGTCGTTGTGGGCGGTCCGCAGGTAGAACTCGTTGTGCGTCGCGGGATCGGTCAAGGACGGGCTGGTGTTCGAAGGCGAGATCAGCGGGATCTGCGCGTCCCCGAGGATCTGGTCGGCGACACCGAGGGCCGAGCTCGAGCAGCTGGTGCCGATGACGGCCACGATCGTGGGGT
>DASZKM010000031.1:0-5488 GCA_035947055.1 Actinomycetota bacterium | reverse complement strand
CCACCAGAAGCGGACCATGGAGGCGGCCGACGTGCTGTACGGGGTCTCGATGGGCAGGGACGGCGCCACGCGAACCGTGGCCCAGCGCGTCGCCGAAACGGTACCTTCCTAGCGTGCGCCACGCCTCCAACGAGCGTCGCTAATGCCGGCCGGCGTCGGTCTCGAAGTCTTCGTGGCATTCGTCCTGGTGGGCTGCCTGGTCGGCGCGGTCTTCGCCGGCCAGCGCCTCCGAGAGATCCCCATGCCCGACGTCCGGGGCCGGCGGGTGGAGCTGCCGGATCGCGTCCGGGCGTTGGGCGAGATGGAGCAGCCCGGGGATGCGGACTGGCGGTGGTTGGAGCAGGGGCTGATCCGAGCGGGGGCCACCCGATCCACGGCGAGCGAGGTCGTGACCCGGGTCCGGGAGCGGCACGAGCCGGGGCACGATCCCGCGCCGCTGCTGATCGACGAGCTCGCCCGCATCTTCGAGGGCGACCCTGGCTTCGAGCTTCCAGGGGCACGCCCGGCCATCGTGCTGGTCGTCGCAACGGGACGAGCTGTTGCAGCCGTGACCATCGCGAAGCTTGCTCGCCGTTTCTCGAGCGAAGGCCGCTCGGTAGGGGTGGCAACGGCGGATCCCGGCCGGGCCAAGGACGTGCGGGAATGGGCCCGGCGGGCGGGCGCTCAGCCGATCGAGAGCGGACAGCCCGGCACGCGGGTGTCCGCGGCGGTGGAGGCGGCCCGGACCGGGGGCCACGACGTTCTGATCCTGGATGCCGGACGGGCTCCGCCCCGCCAGGACCCGCGAGTGGTTCGCGGGGGGGTTGAGATCACCGCGGCCCGGCCTCCCGATGCCGTCATCCTGGGCCTGGACGCCACCCTGGTGAGCCACGTTCTTCCTCAGAGCCGGGCGCTGGCGCAGGCTGCCGGCGCCACGGGCCTGGTACTGGTCGGGATGGATACGACGCACCCCAGCGCAGTGGCCGTGAGCGTCCGCGAGGAGCTCGACCTGCCGGTGTGGTTCGCTGCGGCGGGTCAGACCGAGGATCTGGAAGCATTCGACCCCCGGGCTCACGCGGCGGCGCTCGTCCAGTAGCCACCCGCCGACCGGAACCCGCCGCATCCCCGTTATCATCACCGGCATGGTCAAGATCAGGCTGATGCGCATGGGCAAGCGGAAGCAGCCCACGTACCGCGTGGTCGTTGCGGATGCTCGGAGCCCCCGCGACGGCCGGTTCATCGAGAACATCGGGAAGTACGAGCCTCGCTTGCACCCATCCAGGATCGAGATCGACGAAGAGCGAGCGCTCCATTGGCTGCGGAGCGGCGCTCAGCCCAGCGATCCCGTCCGTGTGCTGTTGGAGCGGACGGGGATCTGGGCGACGTTCACCGGCCAGGCCCCGCCCCCGCCGTTCGACTTCTCGGAGCCGGAGCGCAAACCGAAGCCGGCCGAGGAACCGGCTGCCGAAGCGGCGCCCGAGGCGCTTGAGGGAGAGACCGAGGCCTCGGCCGAACCGCCAGCCGAGGTTGAGCCCGCGCCGGAGCCGGAGTCGCCCGGAGCGGGGCCTGGGACGAGCGCCCAAGAGACTGAAACGGATCACGAGCCCGATACGGCGCGAGGAGTGCGTCCCGCGGAGGGCGACGACGGCTCCGATCAGGGTGAGGAGGCCGGTGAGTCGTCGTGAAGGAAGTCCTGGAGTACGTGGCCAGGGCACTGGTCGATGACCCCGACGCGGTCGAGGTCACCGAAGTGGCGGGGGAGCGCTCCGTCATCCTCCAGCTGAAGGTGGCGCCCGACGACATGGGCAAGGTCATCGGGAAGCGGGGCCACACGGTCAAGGCCATCCGCTCGCTGGTCCGGGCGGCGGGCTCGCGTCAGGGCGTCAACACACTGGTCGAGATCGTCGAGGGATGACCGACGAGCTCCTGGCCGTCGGCCGCATCGCGCGGGCCCACGGCATCAGGGGCGAGGTCGCCGTCCAGCCGCTCACCGAGGTACAGGCTCGCTTCGAGCCGGGCTCGGTGCTCCGGCTGGAGGATGGACGAACCGTGCGGGTGGCCGCGTCGCGAGGCCACGGCCACCGCGTGCTGGTGAAGTTCGACGAGGTCGCCGACCGCACGGAGGCCGAGGCGCTTCGTGGTGCGGTCCTGCTGGTTCCACAGGAGGCGGCGCCCCCCATCGAGGACGGCGACCGGTTCTGGGTTCACCAGGTGGTCGGCCTTCGAGTCGTCACCGAGGCCGGCGATGATCTGGGCCCGGTCCGAGACGTCCTGTCGGCGCCGGGCAACGACGTCTGGGTGATCGACGCAGAGGATGGAGAACTGCTGATCCCCGCGGTCCGGGAGGTCATCGTGGACGTGAACCTCGCAGCGGGAACGGTCACCGTTCGGGACCTTCCCGGGCTCCGGGAGGACCCGGGGACGACCGAGAAGGATTCGCGCTCCTCCGCGTAGAATCCTCACCCGTCCGCCATGACCCACGCCCGCAGGTCGTGAAGCGCTCGGTCGTTGCCCTGACCGTGTCCCTGGGTCTCGCTGCTGTGTCGCTGCCGGGCCCGGCCGCCGCCGCTCCCATCCAGACCGTGAAGGGCTTCTCCCAGCCCATCTACAGCCAATCGGTCACCGAGGAATACCGGGTCCCCACGCGGCACGGGAAGATCTTCGGTCTGGTCCGCAGGCCCGTCGTTCCCGAAGGCGTGAAGGTCCCGGTGATCCTGACCTACTCCCCATACAACGTGCAGAGCCGCCCCACCAACCTGCAGGCCTCGATCAACGACACCTACGCCGGCTACTACGTGCCCCGGGGATACGCCCGGGCGGTGTTCGACCTGGTCGGAACACGCGAGTCGTCCGGCTGCTACGACTACGGCGGCATCCGGGAACGGGAATCGGGCGCCGACCTGGTCAACTTCCTGGGGAAGCAGCCGTGGTCGAACGGAAGGGTGGGGATGATCGGAGCGTCCTACGACGGCACGACCGCATATGCAGCGGCCATCGAGGCTCCCGAGCACCTGACCACGATCGTCCCGCAGGTGGCTATCGACCGGTGGTACGACTACTCGTACGACGGCGGGGTTCGCCGGTACAGCGGCTTCGGCACGCCGCTCCTGTTCGACTTCGGATTCGGCGCCACGCCTCCAACTGGCGTCAACGACCCGGCACACATGGCCGAGGTGGCCCTTACCCGGGTGAACCCATGCGACCGCGTCGAGCACCAGATCCGCGGGTTCGGGTACGACCCGGTGTACGACGGGTTCTGGGACGAGCGCGACTACCGGTCGAAGGTGTCCAACGTCAAGGCGTCGGTGCTGATCGAGGGCGGGTGGCTGGACACCAACGTGCAGCCCGACGGCTCGCTGCGGTTCTTCCAGGCGCTTCCCGATGACCATCCCAAGAAGATCGTCATGGGCCAGTGGGGGCACGCCACCCCCAGCCTCACCGACTGGCGGAACGTGCGACACGCCTGGTTCGACTACTGGCTGCTGGACTACGACGGCCAGGACGACGACGACGACCTCCCGAACACCGGGGTCATGGACATCCCGCGGATGGACACCGTGCTGTCGGGCTCGAATGAGCGGATCCAGCAGGACACCTGGCCGCCCGTGACCACACAGAGCGCGCCCCTTCGCCTGGTGCAGGGCCCGGGCCAGGGCACAGACCTCGGCCTGGTCCACGGCGCCGACACCGAGTTCTCCGATACCAACCCCTCTCTGGGGGAGTCGGAGGTGACCGGCGGCCGGTGCGGGGAAGCCTGCGTGGTGTTCCTCGGTCAGCCGTTGAGCCAGTCCGTGCGGCTGGCGGGCACGCCGTTCCTCGATCTGGCGGCCATGTCATGGGGTCCCGCGCATCCCGCGGTGACGAAGGTCTCCACGCAATTCGTCGGCCTGCTGTTCGTCCAGACCCCGAGCGGTTCACGGGACGTGATCACCACGGGGATGCTGAACAGCCGAAACCGCAACGGCCCCCGGGTCAGCGAGGACGTCGATGCGGGCCAGGCGTACAAGGGAACGCTGGAGTTCACCGACCTGGACCGGCTCGTTCCCGCCGGGTCGCGCATCGGTGTGGCCATCGCCTCCGACGTCCGGTTCGAGAATCTCCTTCCCGACGACGATCCCGGGGCCAGGAACCGGATCCTGGTCGAACACGACCAGGGCCTGGGCACGGTCCTGCGCCTGCCGGTGGCCGACGGCCACGCCGCGTTCGGCCTGTAAGCGCCGACGCTGCCACACTGGACCCACGGTGCGCGTCGACATCCTGACCCTCTTCCCGGGCATCTTCGAAGGTCCTCTGCGCGAGAGCCTCCTGGGCAAGGCCATCGCGGGCGGGATCCTGGATGTCCGGGTCCATGACATCCGCGACTCCACCACCGACCGCCACCGGCAGGTGGACGACGAGCCGTTCGGGGGAGGGCCCGGCATGGTCATGAAGCCGGAGCCGGTCTTCCGGGCTGTGGAGGGCCTCGGGGAGGGAGATCGCCGGGTCCTGCTGCTCTCGCCGGCCGGACGGCGGCTGGATCAGCGGCTGGCTCGGGAGCTGGCCGCCGAGCCCTGGCTGGTCCTCATCTGCGGCCGGTACGAGGGCGTGGACGAGCGCGTGGCCGACGGCTTGCCCGCCGAAGAGGTATCGATCGGCGACTACGTGCTTTCGGGAGGAGAGATCCCGGCCCTGGTGGTCCTGGAGGCGGTGACCCGGCTCGTCCCCGGGGTCGTCGCCAAGGAGGAGTCGCTGAGCCGCGAATCCTTCGAGGAAGGCATCCTGGACCATCCTCACTACACGCGACCGCAGGAGTTCCGCGGCATGAAGGTCCCCGACGTCTTGGTTTCCGGGGACCACGCTGCCATCGAGGAATGGCGGCGGAGTGCCGCCGAAGAGAAGACACGGAAGAACCGACCCGACCTGCTAAGATGACCGACCGCCCCTTTCTGGGAGAACGTTCGTGAACAAGGTCGACCCCGTCGAGAAGCCGCGCTTGCGCGACGACATCCCGGAGTTCCGGGCCGGGGACGCCGTGCGCGTCCACGTCAAGGTCTCCGAGGCGGGCCGGGAGCGCATCCAGGTATTCCAGGGCGTGGTCATCCGCCGGCGGGGAGCGGGACTCCGCGAGACGTTCACCGTCCGGAAGATGTCATTCGGCGTCGGAGTGGAGCGCACGTTCCCCCTCCATGCGCCGGCCGTCGACCACATCGAGATCGTGAGCCGTGGCGACGTTCGCCGGGCGAAGCTGTACTACCTGCGTGAGCGCCGCGGGAAGCGGGCCCGCATCCGCGAGCTCCGAACCCCGCTCGGCGCACGGGTGGCCGAAGGCCCGGAGCAAGAGGCGCCCGCCGGCGACCAGGCCGAGGACGAGGAATAGGTGGCCCGGGCCCGGCCCTCCGCCGGCGGCCCGCCCGAGGAGCCCCGGGACGCGGCCACGGTCGACGAGGCCCCGCAGGAACCCTACGAGCCGCGCCCGGCGCCTCCCGGCGAGGAAGCGCCGGACAAGAAGGAAGAGCACGGACTGTGGTCC
>DASZKM010000030.1:0-2093 GCA_035947055.1 Actinomycetota bacterium | reverse complement strand
CCATGGTCAACTACCTGGCGCTCCTGGGATGGTCCTTCGATGACCACACCACGTTCTTCACCCGGGACGAGCTCGTGAAGCACTTCGACCTCGGTCGTGTGTCTCGCAACCCGGCGGCGTTCGACCGGGAGAAGCTGGAATGGCTGAACGGCCATTACATCCGGGAGATGCCCGGCGACCGTTTCATCGATCTCCTGGCGGAGACGCTGGCCGCCTCCGGCATCGACGCCGACAGGACCGTCCTGGCAGCCGCCGCGCCGCTGATCCAGGAGCGCATGAAGCTCGTGTCGGAGGCGCCCGGCTTGCTGCGGTTCCTGTTCGAGGACGTGGAGCCGGACGAGCGGGCCAGCAATCTGCTCGAGGGTCAGGGGGAGTATCTGGGAGAGGTGGCCAAGCGGCTCGACGCCTTGGACGAATGGACGCCGGAAACCATCGAGGCAGTTCTACGGCAGCTCCGGGAGGAACGGGGCCTCTCCTCGAAGAAGGCGTTCCAGCCGGTCCGCGCGGCGGTCACCGGAACCTTGGTGTCGCCGCCGCTGTTCGAGTCGATGGCCCTGTTGGGACGGGACCGAACGCTGGCGCGCATCCGCGCCGCCGGGGGAGACTAGGCACATGGCGCATTACGCGGTGATGGCCATCGGCTCGGATCGCCCGGGGATCGTGGCGACACTGACCGACGTGGTCACGAATCTGGGCGGAAACCTGGAGGACGTGGCGGCGACCATCCTGCGGGGGCATTTCGTGATGATGCTGGTCGTCTCGGTGCCACCCGACGTGACGGCGGATCAGCTGCGCAAGGCGCTTGGCCAGGCCGCGGCACCGCTGGGGGTCCAGATCACTGCGGGTGACGTGGAAAACGGTGCTCCGGAGCGCCCCAGCCCCACCCACCTTCTATCCGTGTACGGGTCCGACCGCCCGGGGATCGTGGCCCGGTTCTCGGGCCTGCTGGCCGAGCGGGGCATCAACATCACCGACCTGTCGTGCCAGCTGACCAACGGAGAACCGCCGATCTACGCGATGGTCGCCGAGATATCCGTTCCCAACGACACCGACCCCAACGCGCTGGCAGCGGAGCTCGATGCTGCCGCCGCGGTGCTGGGCGTGGACGTCTCGTTCCGGCCCGTTCAGATCGAGACCCTGTAGGTGGCGGTTCGTTCCGTCCTTCAGTACCCCCACCCTGCCCTGAAGCGGCCCGCCGAACCGGTTGGCGGAGTTACCGATGCCCTTCGGGCGCTGGCCGGAGATCTGGTGGACACGATGCGAGCATCCCCGGCGACCGTCGGGCTGGCGGCGCCACAGATCGGTGAGGCGGTACGGGTGTTCGTCCTGGACGTCAGCGGTCATCGTCGAGCGACGACATCGCAGGGGCTGGTGGTGTTGTTCGACCCGCGCGCCGACGTTTCCGGCACCACCCAGGTCCTTCGGGAGGGCTGCCTGTCGGTTCCACATCTCACGGCCGATGTCCGGCGAGGGACGAGGGCCACGGTCGTGGGGCTGAATCCGGAGGGCCAGCCGGAGCGACACGAGATGGAAGGGTTCGAGGCTCGCGCCGCCCTCCACGAGATCGACCACCTGGACGGCCTGTTGATCCTTGACCGGGTCGACTCCTCCTCCGACTTGTTCGCCCGGAAGATCTACCGGTAGGTTGTACCGGCTGCCCGACCAGGAGGAGAGCATGGATCGCCCGAAGCGCCACCCGAGGGTCCTCGCCGGCTGGACGGTTGCCTTTCTCTTCGCGGGACTGATCGCGGGCCCACCTGCGGCGACCAAGCCGCCCCCACTCACCGATCAATGCGAGAGTGGCCGGGCCGGTGCCGGGGGCCGCGAGATCCTGGTCGGAACCCCAGGTCACGACCTGCTTTGCGGCTTCGGAGGGAACGACACGCTTCGAGGGCTGGGCGGGCCCGACACACTGGAGGGCGGTCGCGGCAACGACGTGCTGATCGGGGCCGGCGACCGCGACGAGCTGATGGGCGACGCCGGCAATGACGACATCCGGGGAGGGCCGGGCGCCGACACGATCGAGGGAGGTACGGGCCGAGACATCGCCAGCGGCGGCATCGAGCTGGACATCTGCGACGCGGAGATCGTGA
>DASZKM010000029.1:0-3753 GCA_035947055.1 Actinomycetota bacterium | reverse complement strand
CCGAACTCGACCACTCGCGTGTCGCCGGCGGTGTTGGTGAAGTTGACGTAGATGAACTTGCCGTCCGACGAGAAGGCAAGTCCCAGGAGTCCCTGCTCCAGGTCACGCGACACCTCGGAAGAGATGTCGAGGACCGGGACGGGATCGAGAACCAGGCCGCCCCGGACGGCTCGAACCGTGCCCGTCTTCTCGACGATGTAGAGGTCGTCGCTGTTGGGGTGCTGGGCCATGGCCACGGGCAGGACGAATGAGCCGGGGACCGGGACCAGCAAGACCTGCGGGACACGGTCCTGGACGGTGGACGGCTCCGCGGAGGCCGAGGCGACCGACCCGGGCAGGAGCGCCATGCCTGCGAGCAGGGCGAAGCGGCGCATCGCTGGTCTACTTCTCGGTGGGGCGGCCCGACTCCTGCCCCTGATAACATTGCTGCGACGGGGCCTCGGGCCCCTTCTTCTCGCTCCGGCGGGGTGGCCGAGTGGTTAGGCAGCGGCCTGCAAAGCCGCGCACAGCGGTTCAATTCCGCTCCCCGCCTCTGGGTATCATCCCCTCGATCGGGCGCTTAGCTCAGGGGGAGAGCGCTTCCTTGACGCGGAAGAGGTCAGAGGTTCAAATCCTCTAGCGCCCACAACGAAGACCGGCGGAGGGTGTGTAAGGGGAGGCACCTGGCGCCCCCGGGGAGACCCTAGAATCATCGTAACGCCCGAAGAGGAGGCCCGCCCGTGAGAGCCCGCGCCCTGCTGATCGCTGTGCTCCTGCTGACCGCCTTCGCCTGGCCCCGCCTGGTCTCCGTCATTTCCGGCGGCGACGGGTCCGCCTGGACGCTTCGGTCCCCCGTCGGCGGGGAAGCGGCGGCCCGGGAAGAGGTCGGCTTCGGGCCGGCGGCCTCACAGCTTCGACAGGACGTGGCGCTTCCCGCGCAGGTGGTGGACTTCACCCCGGAAAGCACCACCGTCCGGACATTCCCCAGCACCGACTACACGGACCCCACGGCAGGCCCCCGTGCGTCTACCACCGATTGGCGGGTGATCATGGGGACCGGGAACGCCGCGGAGCTGTGGCTGCACGGGACCAAGGACGGCCGTCTGCTCGATCTGGGAGGCCGGTACGTCAACTACACCGACGACGGGGGCGTGACGTGGAAGTCGGTGCGTCCGGCCGAGCCGCTCGTCAACGCGGAGGGTTCGGTCATCGCCGCCCCCAACGGCGACGTCGTGGCGGTGACGTGGGATCCCTACTCCGGGGACCGGGTCCTCACCTACAAGTACGTCGCCGCGGAGAAGGCCTGGTACTACATGTACCAGCCGATCCACACACCGTTCTGGGACCGCCCGATGATCGACGTGGTGCCCGGACCGTTCACCGACCCGCTCGGGAACTCGGTCCCATACCTCACATTCATCAACGGGCTGCCACACGATCCGTGGCAGTACAGCTACGACGGCTTGAACTACCCTGGTGTTTCGTACCGCTCGCGGGATGCCTCGAGCACCTCCCCGGTCAGCTCCTGGCTCGACGTGAAGCCCGACCCGATGCGCGACTACACGCAGCTCGCGGCGGACGGCCTGTTCTTCGGCTTCGCGCCGCTCGACGACGGCAAGGCCTGGTCAGAGAACCTGATGTTCACCCGGGAGGACATGCGGTGGCACCGGTGGACCACCCCGGAGGGGCAGACGATCGACGGACATCTCCAGATCGACTCGCGAGGCCGGCTCCACAACGTTCTCCGCAGCGGGACCGGGTTCGAGTACCGGGTCTCGACGGACGGCGGGCGGACGTGGAGCTCCCTGCAGGTTCCGGAGGTCGGAAGACCCGGGGACTTCAAGGCGAACGCCGCGGCCGGGGTGGCCGCCGTGTGGAGCCTGAAGGGGAAGAAGGACATGGTCACCAAGCTCGACATCACCGCCGCGCAGCCCAGCGTGCTCCGGGTCTACGACGTGGGACTGGGCGACGATCCCCGAACGGGAGGCATCGGGTTCTACGGGCTCACCGGCGGGCACCGGTTCGACTTCTCCAGCATCGTGGTCCTGCCCGACGGACGAGTAGCTGTCTCCTTCATGGACTCGAAGACGAAGATGCACTTCCCCACGCTGGGGACCGAGGTCGTGGCCCCGGGCCTGGCGATCGAGCTCGATACCAGGGTCGGCGGAGGCTGAGCACCGGGCCCGAGGCTGTGACGTTCAGTCGAAGATGCTGACTCCTCCGGGGCCGACCAGCAGGCCGAGCACGATCAGCACGATCCCGGCAACTGTCTGCCCTCGGAGCAGCGAGACGATGCCGGCGATCACCAGCACCGCCGCGATGATCCACAGAAAGGTTCCCGCCTGCGCGACGACGAATGCCACGGTTCCCTCCTTTCCCCGCCCCACCTTTTCCCTGAGCCAGGGTGGCGGAAACTCTGTGGCGATCGTCGGTTTGGGCGTCGCCCTGTAACAGTTCGATGCTGCAGCGCCCTGCGGAGCGCTATGCAATCGCTGCTAACAGCTCATGCGTTCGTAGACCGTCGAGTCGATCCGGACCCCCGGTCCGCCCGGCTGGCCGAACAGCGGTCCGTACACGAGTTCCAGGCCACGGACGTTGAGGTTGCTGATGCAGTGCCGATGGGTTCCGGCACCCCCCACCGGGTCGTAGTACGTACCGTGCATGACGTCGTGCGTGATGATCTCGTCGCGAGGAGTTCCATCGACGTGGCCGAGACCGAGGCAGTGCCCGTACTCCTGCCCGTTCACGTTGTACATGTCCTCGTAGCTGAAGCTCTTGATGAAGAACTTGGAGTTGTCAACGATGCACCGGCTTTCGGTATTCAGCCGGGACCACGTGGCCACCCCGAGGATGAATCCCTTGTTCTGGTCGGTGGTGATGATGATCTCGGGGTCGGTCAGAGCCGACTGAGGGGTATTGTCCCGTCCGAGCACGTACACGTTCGTCACCAGGCCCGCCTGCAGCCAGCTCGGGCCGAATGTCTCCACGGCTCGGTCCCAGTCGGCGACCGAGCGTTCCACGGCTCGAAGGTACGAGTTCTGGTAGGGGTCGAGCTCGTTGACGCCCTCGCCTCCCAGCGGGCCGTTGTCGTTGTAGATCTGGCCGTGCTCGGGTGGGACGATGAGGACGTCGAGGACGGCGCTTTCCCACTGGAAGTTGACCGGCTGATCGTACGACGTCGTCGCGGAGGCAGGGGTCTGCGGCCCGAGCAGAGCCAGGCTGGTCAGGCCTGCGATGAACCACCGAGTTCGTCGACGCTTCGCGGGCATCCTCAACACCAGTCTTCGACCAGTCTCGATCTCGGACCTTTGTGCGATTTCACAGGGCCGAGCCAGAGGCAGGCCCCGAAACTGGCTTCGTTCTCAGCTCCAGGGCCTCGCTCACAGCCAGGACCCGCAGAAAAATCCGGATCCCGCTCGGGATCCCGTAGGCCTGATCTCCCAGGCGGAGGATCCTCGGCTCGACCAGATCCGCGGTCTGGCCGCGCTGGATGAGCTGACAACCGCCCGCGGCGATGACGTTCTTCACCCAGTCGACATCGCGCCCATACGTGAGAGCGATGAGGAAACCGTCCCGGTGTGGGAACGCGTTGACCGGAGTCCGGTACAACCCTCCGGTGGTTCGGCCACGGTGGATGACTACTCCGAAGCCCGGGACCCGTCCGGCCATTGGCCTGAGCAGTGGGTTGGCTGCATAACGGTTGAGGCGGGCCAGCCAGCCGGGCAGAGGCATCTACGAAGGAGGTTAGTCTCAAGAGGATGACCAGCTGGACCC
>DASZKM010000028.1:0-8147 GCA_035947055.1 Actinomycetota bacterium | reverse complement strand
GCACGCTGATCCTCGGAGGAACGCGCCGACGGTCTCCGGACGGCGCCAGCGACCACCACACCACGGCGGCCGACAGACCGGCCGCGAGCAGGAGGATGAGGAAGGTTTCCACGGCCGCTCTCGAGTGTATTCCTCCCGGGCGGTACCGCCGGGTGGGGAGTAGCCTTTTCGCGTGAGGGATCAGCGACGGAGCCGGAGGACCCTGCTGATGGTGTCTCCGCTGGCCACGCTGGCCATCTGCCTGTTCCTGGTGGACCTTCCCTTGTTCATTGAGTCGCCGGGAAGCGCGAAGCCGGTCCTCTCCCTGATCGACATCGACGGCACCGAGACCTACGACTCGCGCGGAAGGCTCCTGCTGACCACCGTCAACGTGGGCCGCTCGAACGCCTTCGATGCCCTGCGAGCGTGGATCGACGATGACGCGGAGCTGGTGCCTGAGCGAGAGCTGATCCCGCCCGGACAGACCGATCGGGAGTACGACGAGGTGCAGTTCTCGCTCATGGACCAGAGCAAGATCGCCGCGGTGGCGGTCGCCCTGCGGCGGCTCACCGACTACCCGCGAGAGCATCGCGATGGGGTGATCGTCCACGCCGTCGAACCCGGCACCCCCGCCGACGGCCGGCTGTTCCCCGGTGACCTCATCTCCGAGGTGGACGGCGAACCGCTCTCCGACCTGACTGACCTGCGGCGGCGGATCGAGGAAGCGCGCGGGAGTCCGCTCTCGTTCTCCGTGGGTCCTTTGGAAGGTGGGCGGTCCCGGACGGTGTCGATCGAGCCCGTGACGAGCGGCGACGGTCCGATCATCGGCATCTCGGCGCTGGCCAACTTCCCCTTCGATGTCGGCATCGAGAGCGGGAACATCGGAGGGCCATCGGCCGGCCTGGTGTACGCGCTGGGCGTCGCCGACCTGCTGAGCCCGGTCGACCTGACCGACGGCCGTGTCGTGGCCGGCACCGGGACGGTGGGGCTCGACGGGACCGTTGGCCCCATCGGCGCCATCGACCTGAAGATCGTGGCCGCCGCCCGAGCCGGGGCCGACGTGTTCCTCCTGCCGCGCGGCAACGTGCCCGAGGCGCGGCGGGCGGGGGACATGGAGCTGGTGCCGGTGGCCACCGTGGCCGAAGCTCTCGAGGTGCTGGAGGAGCGGTGACCCCGGAGCTTCCGGCTCCACTGATCTTCGCCGGCCACCTTCTGGGCCTGCTCGTCTCCCTGGGTGCGGCGCTGGCCCTTGGGCGAGAGCGCGGCCAACGCACTCCGGCCAAGGTTGGGGCCGTTCTGGGGTTCCTGGCTCTGGCCATTGCGGAGGGGTACCACGGGTCGGGCCTGGCCGACGAGACGTCCGCCGAAGCCTCCTGGCTCCGGGCCGCCGGCTACACGCTCCTCCTGATCGCCGCGATCACTCCCGCGCCTCGGGCGGCGCTGGCCGCCGCGTTCGGGCCGGGGACGCTGACCGCGTCGGCGTCCGCCACCGCCGCGGCCGCCCTGGCCGGAATCGCGTCCATGCTCCGGCGCCGGCACGAGCCCGGAGGGTTCTGGCTCGGAGCGGGGATCCTTGTCTTGGGTGGCGCCGACGGGCTTCTGGCCCTCGAGGGGCTGGCCTGGGCGGAGGAGGCCTCCCACCTCATTCGTGTCGTCGGCTATGTGTTCATCGCCCGTACGGTCGTCGGCCTCAGCCGCCACAGCATGCAGTTCCGGTTCGTGGTCGGGTTCGGGGGGCTCCTGGTCGCAGTGGTCCTGTTCGTCTCCGCGGCGATCGGCACTGTGATCGACCGCAACCTCCGGGACACCGCCCTGGAGCGTGTGCTCGCCCAGTCGGAGCAGGCCCAGGCGAACCTGCGCGCGCTGGCCGTCAGCCCGCTGCGTGTGCTGGTCTCCCTGGGCCAGTCGGCAGCGATCGCCCAGCCCATCCAATCCGGTCGGTCGGTTCCGGTCTCGACCATCACGTTCCTGCGCGACAACCTGCTCCCAGACGTCGACTTCGTCCTGTTCCTCGACCGGGGAGGCGAAGTTCGAGGGCGACTCGGTCTCGGACGCAGCCAGGCGGTCGAGGTTGTGGGGACCGAGGTGGTCGACTTCGCCCTGAGAACGGGGAAGGAAGTCGGATCCCTCGATGCACTGTCCCGTGGGAACCTCGCCCTTCTGGGCGTCTCCGCCATCCGTCCGCCGGGACAGCCCAAGGCCATCGGCTTCGCGGTCGCCGGGTTCGCCGTCGATGCCGATCTGCTGCAGCGGACCGCGATCGGTGGCCTGGGGAACCGCGCCGTGGCATTCCGGGGACGCCGAGGCGCGCCGCCTGCGCTGGCCGCCGCAGCCGGGTTTCCGGAGGGAACCGCCGTCGACGTCCCGGACCAGGTCCTGACCGAGGCGTTCGGCAGCTTCCTGGCCGGCGGCGAGGAGGAGACGCGGACCCTGCGGATGGCCGGGAGAGAGCACTTCGTGGCCATGGCCCCCCTTCGGAAGACCAACGGGGAACCCGTGGGGATCCTGATGGTGGCCGAGCCCGCGGCGGTGCTGGGCGCCACCCGCCAGGAGGTCAACCAGGTCCTGTTCCTGGTCACCGTGGCGGTGTTCGGCCTGGCGTTCCTCCTGGCCCTGGTGGCCGCCCGGCGGATCACGCGCCCGCTGGTCGCCCTGACCGGCGCGGCCCGGCGCGTGCAGGCCGGCGAGCTCGAGGCCAAGGCCGACGTCGGGGGTGAGGACGAGGTGGCCGACCTGGCGGGAGCCTTCAACCAGATGACGGACTCCGTGAACGCCATGACCGCGGAGCTGCGGCTGGCCGCCACCGAGCAGTCGCAGCTGCGAGCCCGCCTGGAGACCGTGGTGAACTCGATGGGAGACGGCCTGATTGCCGTGGACGACGACAACCGGGTGGTGACGTACAACCCCGCGGCGGGAGAGATCGTTGGGATGCCCCGCAGCGGGGTGGTCGGCAAGCCGCTTCGTGAGGTCCTCCGGGGTCGGGACTCCTCCGGTCGGTCCCTGGCCGCCCGGAAGTGGGCGCCGAGCGGACTGGCGTTCGTCCGCCGGGCCGACGGTGACGAGGTGCCGGTGGCCATCTCGTCGGCGCCGCTCCAAGAGGGAGACGGGGCGAGCCTGGGCCGCGTCTACGTGCTCCGGGACATGAGCCGGGAGCATGAGGTCGAGCGGATGAAGACGGAGTTCCTGTCGAACATCTCCCACGAGCTCCGGGCTCCGCTGACGCCGATCATCGGCTACTCCCAGATCATGACCCGCCGTCCGGTCCCCGCAGACCAGGGGCAGCAGTTCGCCAGGAGCATCCTGGAGTCGGGGCAGCGCCTGGAGCGCATCGTGGCCATGCTCGTCGACTTCTCGGCCATCGAGGCGGGCCGCCTCCCCATGGCCACCGAGCCCACCTCCCTCCGGACCGTGGTTCAGGACACCGTGGAGCGGTGGCGGGAGCGGGCCGGGGAGCACAAGATCGAGACCCGCTTCGCCCGCCGGCTGCCCCCCGCCGACGTGAACGCCTCCCTGTTCGCCCGGATGCTCGACGAGCTCCTGGACAACGCCGTGAAGTACTCGCCCAATGGGGGAAAGATCACGGTAGCGGTGAATCCCGAGGGTCTTGCCAGCAGGCGTATGCTTAAGGTGGAGGTGACGGATAAGGGGATCGGGATCGAGTCGGAAGATCTCGCCCGCATCTTCCAGGACTTCCGTCAGGTCGACGCCTCGGACACACGCCCGTTCGGGGGTCTGGGGCTGGGCCTGACGTTCGTGAAGCGGCTCGCCGAGGCTCACGGCGGCTCGATGGACGCCGAGAGCAAGCTCGGAAAGGGCTCGACGTTCAGCTTCACGGTCCCCGCAGCCGGCGCCACGAAGAAGCGGAAGGTCACGGAGAAGCGATGAGCGGGCGAGTAGCGGCGGTGGGGCTGGTCCTCACCCTGGGGGCCGGCGCCTGCGCTCAGGATCCCGAAGCCGATACCGGCGGCCCGCGAGTAACCCCTCTGGCCGGACAGGTCTTCCTCCACCGCGGGGGGGACGTCCTCACCCTCGACGAGGAGACCACGCTTGCCCCCGGCGAGCGGCTGTCGACGGGTGATGGGGGTCGTGCCGTCGTGGACCTGACGGGCGGGAGCATCGAGCTCGCGCCCAGGGCCGAGATCCGCCTGGACGTCGATCGGGAGCCCGAGCTGCTGCGGGGAAGCGTCCTGGCGCAAACGGCTGGCTCGCCGATGGCCCTGCAGGCGGGAGACGCCGAGATCGAGGCGGCCAGTTCAGTGTTCCGCGTCGACCGGGACTTCACGGTGACGCTGGCCGTCTATCAGGGCACGGCGAATGTGGCGGGCTCCGGTATCGAGCCGGTTCCCGCGCTCCGGCAGGCCACGATCGTGGCCGGGGGGACCGTTCCCCGCGGGCCACAGCCGCTGGCCGTTCGTCCCAACGACCCGTGGGACACCAAGCTCCTCGGGCCGGCCATCGACACCGGCCTCGACCTCGTCCGGCTGGAGCGCGGGCTGACCCGGCAGCTTCCCCGCCAGAACGTGACGCAGGCGGTGACCGCCGTGCTCTCCGGAGATTTCCCCCGGTCGCTGATCGACATGGCGCTCCGCCGGGCGCCCGCCGCGGAGGCGGTGGTCGCCGCGGCGGTGGCCCAGGACGCGGCCCGGCTGGCATCGACGCCGTTGGCCAGTGCACTGAACCGGGTTCTGGCGCTGCGCCGCGAAGGAGCTCACTGGATCGTGGTGGTCGCCACGTGGGAGCTGGCTCGCGCCGCGCTGCTTCGTGATCTGTCTCGGCTCACCGGGCTCATCGCCCGGTTCGTGTCCCCCCGGCCCGCGTCCGGCGTGGGGAGCGCCATCGCGGCGTCCTCCAGTGCCTCGGTCGGAACGACCTCGGTCGGTGGGTCCACTCCGTCGGGGGGTACCGGCGGCACCGGTGGCGGCGGCGCCGGCGGCGGCGGTGGTGGCGGCGGTAGTGGCGGCGGCCCCAGCCCCAGCGGGGGCAGCTCTGGAGGCCAGGAAGGCGGCGATCAACAGCCACCGCCGGAGCCCGGTTGCACGGGGGTGCAGTGCGTGATCGACGACGTCATCCCGCCCGGCGGATCGAACCCGGAGAAGGGCTCCGCACCGGCTCCCGACACTGACGTTCTTCCCCTGGTATAGGCTGGCGCCGTTTTGGCGCGTCTAGGGGATCCCCTCCGCAGGGCTCGTCGTCGTCTACTGCTGTGGCTGGCCCTGGCCGTGGCCGGCGTCGCCGTGGTGTTCGGAGCGATCTCCGGCTTCTACATCGACATCCTGTGGTTCCGCGAAGTCGATCTGTCGAGCGTGTTCTGGACCCGGTTCTGGTCGCGCTTTCTGCTGGCGGTGATGTTCGGCGCCGCGTTCTTCGTCCTCATGTACGTGAACCTGGTCATCGTTCGCCGGATCCGGCCCAGGTACCGGGTCTTCTCCCCGGCGGAGGAGGCGGTGGAGCGGTACCGGGCGGCGTTCGAGCCCTATGCCCGGTGGGTGATCCCCGGCCTGGCGCTGGTGTTCGCCGCGTTCGCCGGCGCGGGGGTGGCCGGCCAGTGGCAGCAGTACCAGCTGTGGAGCGTCGCGGATACGGTGAGCTTCGGGACCACCGACCCGGTGTTCGGCCGGGACGTCTCCTTCTATGTCCTTTCTCTGCCGTTCCAGCAGTTCGTCCAGGGCTGGCTGTTCACCTCGCTGGTGGTGATCACTGTGGTCACCGGGGCGGCGCACTACCTGTGGGGCGGCATCCGGTTCCAGGCCACGGGGGAGCGGGTGACGGCCCAGGTCAAGGTGCATCTCTCGGTGCTCATCGGCCTCGTCGTCCTCGTGCAGGCCTGGGGGTACCGGCTCGGCCAGTTCAACCTGCTGTTCTCCCCACGTGGCACGGTGACCGGCGCCTCGTACACCGACGTCAACGCCCAGCTTCCCGCGCTTCGGCTGCTCGTCGTGATCGCCGTCATCTGCGCGGTGCTGTTCCTGATCAACATCCGGTTCCGCGGCTGGGCGCTCCCGGCTCTGGGGTTGGGCCTCCTGGCCCTGGCCTCGGTGGTGGTGGGGGCTCTGTACCCCGCCTTCATCCAGCGGTTCCGGGTCGCCCCCCAGGAGCTGCAGCGGGAACAGCCGTTCATCGCCCGGAACATCGAGTTCACCCGGGCGGCTTACGGCATCGAGGGGGTTCAGGAGCGGACCTTCGCGGCCGAGAACGCGGTGACGGCCGAGGAAGTACGAGCATCGAGCCAGACCGTGCAGAACATCCGACTGTGGAACCCGGACGTGCTCAAGGATTCCTACCTGCAGCTTCAGCGGTTCCGGCCGTACTACGAGTTCCCCGACGTCGACGTGGACCGATACGTGATCGACGGTCAACGGCGACAGGTGATGATCAGCCCCCGTGAGGTCACACAGAACGGGATCCCCGGCGGAGGGCAGACGTGGCAGAACCAGCACCTGTTCTACACGCATGGGTTCGGAGCCACGGCCAGCCGGGTGGACCAGGTGACCACGGCGGGATCACCGGCGTTCGTCCTGTCCAACATCCCCGCGTCGGGTCCGCTGGCCGAGACGCTCCAGGAGCCGCGGATCTACTTCCAGGAGCGGACCGATGTGCCGTTCGTCGTGGTGCGGACGGAAGCAGAGGAGTTCGACTTCCCCACGGGGGAGGCGGGCGGACAGAGTCTGACCCGGTACGAGGGCCAAGGGGGGATCGAGTTCGGCGGGTTCCTTCGCCGGCTGGCGTTCGCGTGGCGGTACCGGGACGTGAACCTGTTGATCTCGGGTCTGATCGGGGAGGACAGCCGGATCCTGATCAACCATGACCTGGTCACGCGGGTCCAGAAGCTCGCCCCGTTCCTGTCGTACGACAACGACCCGTACGCGGCGATCGTGGATGGGCGGCTGGTGTGGATCTGGGACGCCTACACCACCAGCGATACTTATCCGTACTCGGAGCGCCTCGAGCTCTCGACGATGATCGAAAACGAGACCCTCCCATCCCGGGCCAACTACATCCGCAACTCGGTGAAGGTGGTGATCGATGCGTACGACGGCACCACCTCCTTCTACCTGGTGGACGAAGCGGACCCGGTGATCGAGGCGTGGTCGAAGGTGTTCCCGGACCTGTTCACGCCGCTAGCGGAGGCGAGCCCGGAACTGCGAGGTCACTTCCGCTATCCGGAGGACCTGTTCCGGATCCAAGCCCACCAGTACGCGAACTACCACATCAGGGACGCACGTCAGTTCTACGCGAAGGAGGACTTCTGGTCGGTGCCGCAGGTGGCCCGGGACCCGACTGCTGAGGCCAGCGAGCTGGAGCCGTACTACGTGCTGCTGCCGCTCCCGGGGGAGGAGGAGGAACGCTTCGTGCTGTTCATCCCGTTCACCCCGGCGGACCGGCCGAACATGACCGCCTGGCTGGCCGCGGACTCGGACCCCGAGCGGTACGGCGAGATGGTGACATTCGAGTTCGGAGGTCGAAACGTCACAGGACCGGGTCAGGCCGCGGCGTTGATCTCGCAGGACACCGAGGTGTCGCAAGAAGTCACGTTGTTCGGGCAGCTGGGCTCGAACGTGATCTACGGAGACCTGCTGGCGATCCCCATCGGCGAGTCGTTCCTGTATGTCCAACCGTTGTACCTGGAGTCGGCCGGCGGGGGGATCCCCGAGCTGAAACGGGTGGTGGTGGTGAACGGCGAGACCGTGGAGATGGCCGATACGTTGTCGGACGCGCTGACCGAGATCTTCGAGGGCGAGGTCGCGCCGCCGGCGCCGCCGGGACCGGGGCCGGGCCCCGAGCCCCCGCCGGGAGAGCCCACCGCCGACGTGGCGGAGCTCCTGGCCCAGGCGGACCAGCATTTCCAGGCGGCGGACGAGGCCCTGCGGGCCGGCGACCTGGCCACGTACCAGGAGGAGATCAACGAGGCTCGGGCCCTCATCCAGCGGGCCGCTGAGCTGGCGGGTGTGGGAGCCGAGCCCGCGCCTTCACCGTCGCCGCAAGGCTGACCTGGCTCCTTGTCGCTTGCCGACATCCGTTGCTACCATGGTTTCGCGCTGTGGAGCAGTCTGGTAGCTCGCTGGGCTCATAACCCAGAGGTCGCTGGTTCAAATCCAGCCCGCGCAACGAGCCAGCAGGTCAGGAGGGGTGTCGAACCGGCGCCCCTCTCTGCATTTCCGTTGCCCAAT
>DASZKM010000027.1:0-15529 GCA_035947055.1 Actinomycetota bacterium | reverse complement strand
CCGCAGATCAGCACCCCGCAGAACGCCACGCCGTTCACGTCGCATGGTCACCACTACCTCCTTGAGACGGACGAGTTCGGATCCGGCGACCACATCGGGGCCGCCCGGATCATCGACATCGACAATGAACGGAAGCCGTTCGTCGTCTCGAACCTTCGCCTGGAGGTGAACGTCGGGGGGGAGACAGAGGATCCGGGCGACAGCGGGCCCTTCCAGGGGTATCAGGGGCACTACTGCTCGCTGCCGAGCAGGATCGATCCGCAGATCGTGGCGTGCAGCTTCATCATGTCCGGACTGCGGGTCTTCGACATCAGCAACGTGGCTCGCCCGCGCGAGGTCGCGTACTTCAACAAGCCGCTGATGCCGGGTGAGCACCCGGTCTATCCGACGAAGGCGGGCGCCTTCGCCATGTCCGCGCCGGCGTACGACCACGAGACGAACGACATCTGGTACACCGATGGGCACACCGGGTTCTACGTCGTGAGCCTCACCAAGGGCGCCCGGGTCAAGAAGTTCGCCGACCGCGTGCTCTATCCGGGCAACTAGTCTCGATTACGCCTTCGGACCGATGAACCTATCCATCTTGTCCACGTCCGCCTTGCGTGAGACGTAGACCGTTGTGCCTGAGGCCGTAGTCCACCGCAGATCCAGCAAGTCGCAGGCGTCCGTGAAGATTCGTCGGATATCTGGGGAGTAGTTCGTAAACGAGTATCGGGGGCAACGCCAGCCGCCCCTTCCGGTGTTCATGAACCGGCATCCGTCGGAGTGTATGAGCCCACGCAGCAGGAGTTCGGGCGTTCTCTCCACCAGCCGCTTTTGCCAGTCGGTCAAGACGATCCGACGAAGGTGCTTCTTGCCGGGGCCGTGCTGGGGGAAGAGACAGGGCCACGACCTTGAGTACGAATAGACCTCCTCGCACCCAGGGCGCTGACATCTACTGACTTCACTGCGCGGAAGAACCTGACGGATAGCGTCTGCGGCCTCCTCGATCATCTTCGGGTATGCGGAGTCGAGGATGATCCGCAGCTTGTAGGCGCGCGGGTGGGTCGCGATGCAACCGTCGCCGAGGTAGAGGCCGAGCAGATACACATACGCCGGATCGAGTTCATCGAACGCGTGAGGCTCATGTCCGCAGACGCCGCACCGACCTGGCCGGGCGAGGATGTTCGAGGGCACGCGGCCCGACACCCAGTCGGTGACCGTGCTGGTGGGTATCCCCAGGGATCGCCCGATCCGTCGGGCACCAAGGCCGGATGCGCGGAGAGCGAATGCAAACTCGATTTCCCAGGATGGGTGGGTCACCGCCAGGAACATACGCGGTGCCTATGACATCTACCTACAGAGTGGGGGAGAGAGGATTTGAACCTCCACGTCCTTTCGGACACATGCTCCTGAAGCATGCGCGTCTGCCGTTCCGCCACTCCCCCCGGCACATCCAGTGTATCGAAACTGCGTCGCCTCGCAGGAGCGGCAGAACACCCGCCATGCGCATCCTGGTCCTCTCGGACACCCACGTGCCCGACTTCGCCCCCGGTCTGCCCGCCGGCCTGTCGGATGAGCTCGACCGCGCCGACCTGATCCTCCACGCCGGGGATGTCACATCGGCCGAACTCCTCGAGGAGCTGGCCGCTCACGCGCCCCTAAGGGTGGCCATGGGGAACGGCGACGGCGAGGACGTGCGGGCCTGGGGAGCCGGGGACGAGGTACGGCTCGAGGTTGAGGGTGTCCGGCTGGCGATGATCCACGACTCCGGGCCCCGGAAGGGACGCGAGCGCCGTCTCCGCCGTCGGTTCCCCGACGCCGATGTCGTGGTCTTCGGGCACTCCCACATTCCCGTGGATGCCGAGACGGACGGCTTGCGTCTGTTCAATCCGGGAAGTCCGACATGGAAGAGGAGGGAGCCGATAGCGACCTACGGGCGGATCGACATCGCCCGCGGAGAGGTCCGCTCGCGCATCCTGCCGCTACCGCTCTAGCTGCTCCGCAGGCTCGGGCTTCCACCGGTAGCCGAGCCCCGGCTCGGTGATGATCAGCGCCGGCTTGGCCGGATCGTCGCCGAGTTTCCGTCGAAGCTGCTGGATGTAGACCCGCACGTAGTGCGACTCCGTGCCATACCCCGGTCCCCACACCTTCTGGAGCAACCACCCGTGCGTGAGAAGCTTGCCGGGGTGGACAGCCATGGCCTCCAGCAGCCGGTACTCGGTGGGCGTGAGATGGACCAGCTCGCCGCCCCGCTTCACAGCTCGTTTGGCCAGGTCCACCTCCAAGTCGCCGAATCGGAGGACCGGAGGCAGCTCGTCGCCGGCGGCTCGTCGACGAACCGCACGGATCCGGGCCAGGAGCTCATCCATGGCGAACGGCTTGGTCACGTAGTCGTCGGCACCCGCATCAAGGGCGGCCACCTTCTCCTGCTGCGATTCGCGAACGGATAGCACCACGACCGGTACCTCGGACCACGACCGAAGGCGGACGATCACCTCCTGGCCGCCGATCCCGGGAAGTCCCAGGTCCAGGATCACCAGGTCCACTCCGGCGTCGGCCAGCGCATCGAGCGCCGTCTCGCCGTTGGGTGCGGTCTGGACCTCGTAGCCCCGGGCCTGCAGGCTGGTCCGAACCGCCCGGAGGATCTGCGGGTCATCGTCGACGACCAGGACCTTGGTCATCGCAGCGGCAGGCGAAAGACGACCCTGGTGCCCCCGCCGGGAGCATCGACGATCCGGAGCTCGCCGCCGTGCGCCTCGACGATGGCGTGAGCGATCGACAAACCCAGTCCGACACCACCGCCTCGATCCCCATGGACGAACGGTTCGAGGACGCGCTCGCGATCCTCGAGCGGGATGCCCGGTCCCTGGTCTGCGACGCTGACCTCCGCACTGTCGTGCAAGAGGGCGGCGGACACGGTGATCGTGCTTCCGGGCCGGCTGAACTTCGCCGCGTTCTCCAGCAGGTTGGTGAGCGCCTGATCGATCTGCACGACGTCCATGGGCACGTCCGGGAGGTTGTCGCGGAGCATCAGCCGGATGTCGTGACCTTCCAGCGTGGGCTGGAGCCTCCCCACCACACCTTCCACGACCTCGTCGATGGCCGCGGGGGCCTTGGCCGGCGTCAGCGCCCCGGCACGCATCCGCGAAAGGTCCAGGAGATTCCCCACTAACCGGTTGAGACGCTGCCCTTCCTGACGGATCGTCTCCAGAAGCTCCCGTCGGTCCTCCGGCGACGTCACGGCGTCCTCCTCCAGGAGGCTGGTCACCGAGGCGGTGATCGAAGCCAGCGGGGTTCGCAGGTCATGAGTCACGGAGGAGAACAGTGCCGCCCGGGTCCGGCTGGTGTCCGCGTCCAGCCTGGCCCCGGCAGCCTCGGTGGCCAGGCGCATCCCATCCAGCGCCAGACCCATCTGTCCCGCGAAGGTCCGCATCACCTCGTGCTCCTCACTGGCCAGGGTGCGGTCGGACGACGGGAAGGCCACGATCCGCCCCACCTCACGTCCCCGAGCCATCATTGGCACCGTCTCCGGCTTGCGGCCTTCCGCGTGCTGGGAGCCGGCCACCACGACGGGTTCTGGTGTCAGTTCCGTGTGGATCTCGCAACGAGTCAGCTCGAACAGCCCCGTGATGGCCTGCGCGAAGCTCCGGAGCACGTCGGCGACCGGTTAGCCGGACAGCAGCCTTGTGCTCACGTGGTGCAGGAGGCGCGCCTCGCGCTCCCGCCGCTCCGCCCTGGCTCGTTGCGAGACGGCGGTCGATAGCAGTGCTCCCACGACGACCGAGACCAGCAGGAACACGCCGAGGGCGACCAGATCCTCCGTCTTGGCCACGCTGAACGTGTGCAGTGGCGGGGTGAAGAAGATGTTCAACGCGAGGAACGAGATCAGTGACGCGGCGACGCCGGCCCACCGCCCGCCCAGAGCCGAGGCTCCCACCACGGCAAGGACGTAGAGCAACGCGGCGATCGTTGGGGGCACCGCTCCAGGTGCCAGGGCGGGTGATGTGGCCGCCGCCGTCAACACGACGACGACCAGGACGGCACGCGACCCACCGCGACGTCCGCCGAATCTCATTCCCGAACCATGACCCCGTCCCGCTTGCCTGACAACCGAGATCGCTATGGCCTTTACGAGATCCTTACGCCGCCCGGCGGCGTCTTGACTCCTCCCTGACACATCACCGACGAACCTACGGTCGAGATGGTCGAGCTGGTTGCCGCTTCGCGCCTCGGCGACTTCGTTGCTGGCCTGACCGTCGGGGCGATGGCGGGACTCTTCTTGGCCCGCGTCTTCTGGGCATGGGCCGCCTGGCGCGAATGGCGGGACGCCTCCGCCGAATCGGATCGCCGCGAGGCTCACTTGTCCGACGAGGTCCTCGAACGTATGGAGGAGGACCTGGCCAGGCAGAACGCGCCCACCGACCCCGAGCGCACCGGCACATGGCCACGTCCGCGTCCCTCCTGAAGCGCGTCCTGCTGGGCCGGCAGGTGGCCACCAGCCGGATGGAGCACACGTTGCTTCCCAAGGTCCTGGCCCTTCCGGTCTTCTCCTCGGATCCGCTCTCCTCGAACGCTTACGCCACCGAGGAGATGATGCTCGTGCTGATTGCGGCGGGGGCGGGGGCCCTGGCTTACCGGCTTCCCATCGCCGTGGCCATCGCCACCGTGCTGATCATCGTGATCGTCTCCTACCGGCAGACGGTTCGCGCCTATCCGGGCGGCGGCGGCTCGTACATCGTGGCTCGCGAGAACCTGGGAACACTGCCCGGGCTCGTGGCGGCGGCCGCCATCCTCAGCGATTACGTGCTGACCGTGGCCGTCTCCGTAGTGGCCGGCGCCGTCGCGGTCACATCCGCGGCTCCCGCTCTCACGGAGCACCGGGTCGCCCTGGCCATCGCGTTCGTGGTCCTTCTGACGGTGGCCAACCTTCGAGGGGTCAGGGAAGCGGGCACCCTGTTCGCCGTTCCCACCTATGGCTTCGTGGCCATGGTGTACGTGATGCTGGGCACAGGACTGGTTCGGTGCGTGTCCGGGTGTCCCGTGGCGGAGACCGCGGACCTTCCGCTGGAGGCCACCGCGGGGGTGAGCCTGTTCCTGATCCTTCGGGCCTTCTCCTCCGGCGCAACGGCGCTCACCGGAGTAGAGGCGATCGCCGATGGCGTGTCCGCCTTCCGGCGACCCCAGGCTCGCAACGCGGCGGCCACCCTCTCCGCCATGGGATTCATGACCGTCACCATGTTCATCGGGATCACGCTCCTGTCCGTGCTCCTCCAGGTCCGGGTCAACGAGGAGGTCGCAGCGTCGCGATCGGTCCTGTCCCAGATCGGGGAAACGGTGTTCGGACGGACGCTTCCCTTCTACCTGCTGCAGGCCCTCACGGCCGGGATCCTCATCCTGGCCGCCAACACCTCCTACCAGGACTTTCCTCGCCTGTCCGCCATCCTGGCCCGGGACCGGTTCATGCCTCGCCAGTTCGAGAACCGGGGTGACCGCCTGGTGTTCTCCAACGGCGTGGTCTTCCTGGCCGCGCTGGCCGTTGGACTGATCGTGGCCTTCGAGGCGAACCTCACCCGCTTGATCCAGCTCTACGTGGTCGGGGTGTTCACTGCGTTCACGTTGTCGCAGGCGGGCATGGTCCGGCGGTGGTTCCGCCTGAGAGAGGAAGGTTGGCGGCGGCGCATGGTCATCAACGCCGTCGGCGCTTCGGCCACGGGGTTGGTTCTGGTCATCGTGGCAACTACGAAGTTCGTTCACGGGGCCTGGATCGTGATCGTGGCCATGCCGGTGATCGTGCTGCTGCTGCGGGGCGTGAACCGCCACTACAGCTTCGTCCGGGCCCAGCTGCATGCCGGCCGGGTCAGGTTCGGCGACCCGGCCCGGAACCGGGTCGTTCTGGTGGTCACCGAGCTGGACGCTGCTGCTGCGCAGGCGCTGGGCTACGTTCGGTCGTTCCGGCCGACGGAGCTCCATCCGGTGTACGCGGGGTCTCGGCCCGCGGCCGAGGTGGAGGTCCTATGGGATGCGCTGTCCCGCACCGGTCCACCGATCACGGTTCTCGAAGGCCGGGATCGAACCGAGGCTGTGCTGCAGTTCGTCCGGGCCCTCCCGCGCGAGCCCACCGACTTCCTGACCGTGGTGATCCCCGAGGTGTTTCGAAAGCCCTCCCTCCTCCAGGCCGTCCTCCGGCGGACCACGTTCGAGCTCAAGGTCCGGCTCCTGTCCGAGCCGCAGGTGGTGGTCACAGATGTGCCCGTGGTCCTCCAGGGCGGACGCCCCACAGGGGTGGGCGACGCCAGGCCTCTGGTTCCCCAGCGAGTGGTCGCCCTGGTGTTCATCGGCGGCGTCCACGACTCCACGATCCGCGCGGTGAACTACGCTCGTTCGCTCGAGGCCGCGGAGACACGGGCGCTGTATGTGGCGCTGGAGCCCGGAGAGAACCTCGACGAGATCCTCGATCGGTGGACGGAATCCGGCGTTGAGGTGCCGCTCGATATCCTGCAGGCTCCGTTCCGGGACCTGGGGCCACCGGTGATCGAGGAGGTCCGACGAGTGACCGCCGATCCCGCCGCCGTGGCTGCCGTGGTCATGCCAGAGTTCCTGGTGACCCGGTGGTGGCATCGGTTGCTGCACAACAACCGCGCCCTGTTCATCAAGCGGCGGCTGTTGTTCGAGCCGCGGGTCATCCTGTCCAGCGTTCCCTTCGCGCTGGGCGCCCCGGAGGTCAGCGAAACGTCAGAAGTCCCGTGATCCGGGAGCCCACGTCGGTGGGTGGCAGCTGGCCGTTCCGTTGTTCTCCGGATGGCGGAGCGTCAGGTAGTCGCCGCCCCGGCACACGTCCACCATCCACCCGGTCAGCAGGAACTGGGCCTCCTGCCATCCGGCGGCCGGCTCGTTCCGCGGGTGGCTGTGTGGGTCGCCGTCGTGGTCGGCGGGGACGTTCCCGTTCGGCGGTGTGGCGTTCCCGCTGTCCCAGTAGACCAGCGTCGATCCCTCGTACGGGTACCGGGCGGTGGGCGCGAAGTACGGATGACGCTCCCAGTGCCTTCCCTCCGGAAGGCCCGGCAGCATGATGGGGGCACCGATCGTCCGGGCCTCGACCTCGGCGGCGATGTTCGTCACCTGATGGTCGCTGAACGCCACTTGCAGCATCACCTGGTGCTTGGGCGTGTTCTTCAGCGGGTCGTCCGTCATGTGCGCTGCGTAACCGTTGGCTTCGCCGCGGTCCCAGAGCATCTGGATGAGATTGAACGCCAGGTTCCTCTCCATGGGATCTCGATACACCTGGTAGAAGGGGATCGCGTACGCGTCCTCCCAATCGACGCTCCGATGAAGCAGCGTCGAGTAGTTCATCCCCGGCACGCCGAGGATCCCCCGGTGGATGTCCGGAGACACCGCCACCAGCGACCCGCCCATGATCCCGCCCTGACTGTTGCCGTCGTAGAACAGGCGGGTCTGCTGTGAACGCCCGAACGTCCTGATCAGCGGGTCGCCCTCCTGATGGAACGCCGGGTGCGTGGCGAACCCGTCGGGATGGGCAGCCACTCGTCCGAGGAACATGAAGTTCAGGAACCCCTGCTGCGCGCGGTCTGGCAGCGAGGGGAAGTTCGACATGTCGGCGATGATCGCCAGGACCGTCGGCACGTCGGGGGTCGACATACCCCACCAGTCCGCGCCGCACCCATAGAACGGGCCGTACCGACGGGGCGACTTCACGTCGCCGATCTGGTCTCGCGTGCCCAGAAGCCCATGCCCATACAGGGTCGGGTATCGAGGCTCCCCGTCGATCGGCACGTCGCACACGTAGGGCACGTTGACCGTCCGCTCTGCGGGGTTCTGGTCCGGCAGCCCGTCGCCGTTCAGATCGAGCAGCCGCGAGCCCGGCATCGGCAGGTCGTAGGGCAGGTCGTTCGACTTCACGTGTCCCTCGGTCTGCTGGATGCGGTCCAGGTAATTGGGCACGGTCACCCGGCCCCGGATGCGGCGGTACGTCTGGGAATGCTCCACCCCCCGCGAGTCCCTCCACGTGTCGACGCGCTGCTCGACTCGGTCCACGGTGAACGATGGAGCGTCGCCGGCGATGCGCCGGTCGGCGAGGTTCGTGTCTCCCAGGATCCGCCCGAACGCGTCGTCCCGCATGTGGAGGATCCGTTCGGAGAGGTTCTGCTCGCTGGCTACGGTGAAGTCCCAGGCCAGGTAGAGGTCGTCGCGGGGGATCCCTGCCCGCTCGAGGACCGGGAAGACGTTGAGCTCGTAATGCATCTGGCGACCGGCGCTGGCGCCGCGACCGGAGCGGTAGGCGGCGAACTCGGAGCGAGCCGGGATGACCGACCCATCAGAGCGGCGGAGATCGCGTAGGGCCACGACGTAACGGGTCCCCTCCTCGAAGTTGGTGGCCGGCCGGAGGATCAGGGCCTGCTCCCCGCCGGATACGGCATCGGGATGAGTGTCCAGCTCTGACCAGAACGGGTGTCGCCTTCCGGTCTCCGCGTTGAGGATCACGATCGGGGCGTCCGCGCGCCGGTACAGACCGATGTCCGCGATGTGGTCGCGGTGGTCGAAATAGCCCGGCTCGTTGATCCCGGCCTCGCTGTGGGCCCGGTCCTGGGTTCTCCACGTGGCGTGGAGGTCGATCCCCGGAACGTAGGTCAGGACCATGGAGCCCGGCGAGAACCCGTCGTTCCGGTTCCACTCCGTGGGATCGATGGGCTTGCCTTCACCGCCCTCGGTGACCTCGGTCCCTCCTCGGGGCATGGCCAGCGGATGAAACGCCACCCGTCGGCCGGTCGGGGTGCTGGGATCGGCCACCGTGAAGTGGTCGTTGGGGAACGGGAACAAGCAGACAGATGGGTCGAGGGGGTCACATCCCAGGTTCGAGGAAACCGGGACCACCGGCCCGTCGTCCGCGGTGGCCACGCCGGGAACGTACGCGGCGACGACGGCCGCAGTGAAGGCGAGGGCGATCATGCGGGCGTGCATGGCGGACGGAGATGGATTCTACGCCGGGGCCCGGAATCCCTTCCCGCCGGCCGGTGTGCTACGCGGCGCCGGCCAGGGAGCGGATCGTCTCGAGCAGGCGGTCGGGTGACTCGCTCTTCAACACGAAACCGGCGACCCCCGCACGCTCGGCGGCGTCGGCCAGGTCACGGTCTTCCCACCCCGTGAGCATCACCACGACCACATCGGGAAGCGCCACATGGATGGCCCGGGCCGCTTCCAGCCCGTCCAGGTTGGGCATCTGGTAGTCAAGGACGACCAGATCGGGCTGAACCGCCCGCACGATCGCCACCGCTTCCTGTCCGCTGCCCGCTTCGGCCAGGACCTCGATGTCGTCCTCGGCCTCCAGCCGGTGGCGGACCGCCAGTCGAAGCACGGGATGGTCGTCGGCGATGACTACTCTGATCACGGGTTTCCTTTCCGCGCCGAGTTTCGCAGCGCGCACCTGCGGGGTCCATGGCCTGTTCGGGCCATTTCGGAGTAGTCAGAAGTGACAGGCCATTGCATCCCCCAGCCAGCCGAGGATAGGCTACGCGGACCCTATGTCCCTCTCGCCCCAAGTCCTCACCGTTCTCGTCTTGCTCGCTCTGGCCATTGCCGGATTCGCCCTGTTCGTCGTGGTCAGCAATGTGCCGAAAGGAGGACGGCGACTGTCGCAGGACCGGCGGGCGGTCTCCATGCTGACCAACCACGAGGAGGACCTCAGCAAGGTGAAGGCCGCCATCCGTCAGATGGCCGAGGACAACCGCCGGATCGCGGAGACGGCGCTGGGGATGGTCCAGCGGGTAGGCCTGGTTCGCTACGACGCGTTCGACGAGATGGGCGGCCACCTTTCGTTCTCCGCGGCGTTGCTGGACGGGAGCGGGAACGGTCTGGTGATCACCTCCATCAACGGCCGCCAGGACACCCGGGTGTACGCCAAGCCGGTCCGGGGGTGGGCCTCGAAGCACAACCTGTCCGAGGAAGAGGAGGAGGCCATCCGCCGGGCCCTGACCTCCACGCAGCAGCAGGGCCCGCCGCGCGTGCGGCTCGCGGCCCAGGGACGCCCGCGTCCCGTCCGCGGCGCCTAGCCGGGGGTGCTCGACCTCAAGGCCATCCGAGAGGATCCGGACCGTTTCCGCACCGGCCTGGCCCGGCGCTCGCCGGCCTACGCCGACGACATCGACCGACTGGTCGCCCTGGACCGGGAATGGCGGGAGCTCACCACCTCGGTCGAGGAGCTTCGGGCCGAACAGAACCGGGGGTCGAAAGCGGTCGGTTCGGCCACAGGAGACGAGCGCGACCGGCTGATCGCCTCCCTCCGCGACGTGTCCGACAAGCTCAAGGAACGGGAGCCGCGTCTGGCCGCCGTCGAGGAAGAGGTCAGCGCGTTCCTTGCCCGGCTCCCCAACGTCCCCGACCCCTCCGTTCCCGAAGGAGAGACCGACGAGCAGAACGAGGTGCTCCGGCAGTCCGGTGACCCCCCCTCGTTCGACTTCCCGCCTCGGGATCACGTCGACCTGGGCGAAGCGCTTGGCATCCTGGACCTCGAGCGGGCGGCGAAGGTCTCCGGCGCCCGGTTCACCTACCTGCTGGGCGGCGCAGTGATGACCCAGTTCGCGCTGGTGCGCTACTGCCTGGACCGCCTGGGAGAGCAGGGATTCGTCCCGGTCATCCCTCCGGTGCTGGTCCGGGAGGAGGCCATGTACGGGACGGGGTTCCTGCCGACCGATGAGGCGCAGATCTACGTGACCCGGGACGACGACCTCTATCTCGTGGGGACCTCCGAGGCGGCGCTGGCCGGCATGCACCAGGGAGAGCTGCTCGATGCGTCCACGCTGCCTCGACGCTACGTTGGCTATTCCTCGTGCTTCCGCCGTGAAGCGGGAACACACGGCAAGGACACCCGGGGCATCTTCCGGGTCCACCAGTTCGACAAGGTGGAGATGTTCTCGTTCACCGATGCCGAGCGGTCCGCGGACGAGCACGAGTTCCTTCTGGCCTGTCAGGAGGAGATCGTCTCCGGACTGGGCCTGCCGTACCGCGTCGTGAACGTGTGCACCGGCGAGCTCGGCGCGTCGGCGTCGAAGAAGTACGACCTGGAGGTGTGGCTTCCGGGCGAGGAGCGGTACCGCGAGCTGACCTCGTGCTCGAACACCACCGACTACCAGGCTCGGCGGCTGGAGTGCCGGGCCCGGTACGCGGATGGCAACCGGCCGGTGCACACGTTGAACGGCACCGCGTGCGCCGTGGGCCGAACGCTCATCGCACTTCTGGAGAACTTCCAGCGGGAGGATGGCTCGGTGGAGCTCCCCGAGGCCCTTCATCCGTACCTGCCCGGGGAATATCGAGTGCTGTCAGCGGGGTAGTAAGGAGAGATGGAGCGGATCGACGACGGCCTTGTCTTTCTGACGCCCGAGGACTACCGGGTGCTGGGCGAGGCTGACTTCGGCGTGCCGGGTCTCATCGCCCATGAGCTCGTCGGGCCGTTCGTCGACGTCCAGGCGGTCGGGCCCATGATCATGGTGCACGACGGCCGGTTCGAGCCGCGCCACGGGATCGGCCACCATCCCCACCGGTACAACGAGCGGCTGTTCTACATCCTGGAAGGTGCGGTCGACCACGACGACGCCCTCAACGGGATACAGGGCCACATGCCCGCCGGCTCGGTAGGCCAGCTCACCGAGGGCCTGGCCGGGATGCTCCACAAGGAGTGGAACAACACCGACGGCCCCGGGCGGGCGTTCATCCTCGTGTACGAGACGCAACCGGTGCCGCCTCGGGCCTCGTTCGCGCTGCTGGAGGACGGCGACGCCCCTCGGTACCGGGAGGACGGCGGCGCCGAGACCAAGGAGCTGGTCGGCGCGCGCTCACCGCTGCGCATCAATGGCGATGTCCGGCTGTTCGCCGATTCCGCTCTGGGCGCCGGCACCGAGCTGACCCAGCCGGTCGGGCCGGGCGAGGCCCTGCTGCTGTACACGCTCGACGGGCAGATCGACGTGTCCGACGGCGCGAAGGTCTCCTTGCCCTTCGAGCACACGCTCTTGATGGCCCCCAGCCGCGAAGGAAGCTCGGTGGTCCTCCGCTCGGAGGCTCAGAGCCGGGTCATTCGGGTGGTCGCCGGCCTCGGTCACGGCCTCGTCTTTCGCTGAGCGCTTCGGCCTCTGAGACGGCCGGTACACTCCTCGTGGGGGGATGCCGGAGCGGACGAACGGGTCGGTCTTGAAAACCGATAGCCCCGCGAGGGGCTCGTGGGTTCGAATCCCACTCCCCCCGCCTCGCGGCGCCCGTCCCCGCTCCGGTCGCTAGGCTTCCCACGTGGCGGTCGTCCGCGTCGCCGTCTTCCTCGCCGGAGCGGCGCTGGTGGTAGCGGTCTTCGGCTCGGCGCTGCGGACCGTGGTTCTTCCGCGGGGGATCCCCGCTCGGATCACCCGCGTCGTGTTCTTTGGGATGCGCTCGCTGTTCCGGCTGCGGGCCCGCCCGAGCCTCCCTTACGAGCAACGAGATCGGATCATGGCCCTGTACGCACCGTTCAGCCTGATCATCCTGCTCCTGGTGTGGATCACCACGGTGCTGACCGGGTATTCCGCCATGTACTGGGCACTGGGCAGCCGTTCGATCCGCGACGCGATCGCGCTGAGCGGCTCGTCGGTCCTTACCCTGGGCTTCGGTCGCCCGGCGGACCTTCCCACCACGGTCCTGGTGTTCACCGAAGCAGCGCTCGGCCTGATCCTGTTGGCCATGCTGATCACGTACCTACCGTCGATCTACGCCGTCTTCTCCCGGCGGGAGAACATGGTGGCGGGGATGGACCTTCGCGGCGGGTCGCCGCCGTCGGCTGTGGAAATCTTGCAGCGCAGCTGGCGGGTTGATCAGCTCAAGACGCTGGGGACGCTGTGGCGCAGAGGCGAGCAGTGGTTCCTCGAGCTCATGGAAACGCACACGTCATTCCCGGCAGTGGTGTTCTTCCGCTCTCCGGTCCCCGAACACTCGTGGGTCACGTCGGCCGGAGCGATCCTGGATTCCGCGTCGACGCTGCTATCGGCGGTGGACCGGCCGCAGGACCCCGACGCGGAGTACTGCCTCCGAGCCGGCTACCTGGCCCTCCGCCGGATCGCGGAGTTCTTCCGGATCCCGTTCGATCCGAACCCCGGCCCCGAGGACCCCATCTCGATCCTCAGGGATGAGTTCGACGAGGCCTGCGACTCGCTGGCCGCCGCCGGCCTGCCGCTGCGGAGGGACCGGGATCAGGCGTGGAGGGACTTCGTGAGCTGGCGCGTGAACTACGACCGAGTCCTCATCGCCCTGGCCGGGCTGACCATGGCCCCGTACGCGCCGTGGTCCTCGGACCGCTCGATCCGCGACTGGCGCCCCCGAGCTACGCTCCGCGAGCTGCGGGGAAGCTAGAGGCGGCCCATACCCTGGAAAAGTTGGTTTGGGCCCTCCCTGATGTGGGGAGGAAGCGACTGGCGAATTCGCCAAAGCCCTCTGGCCGGGCGAGACCATCAGGGCTGCGGCAAGCGCCCATTACGCAGGCCCCCGAGGAACGGCTCCCTCCCCCTCGGGGGTCTGCGACTATCCGGCCTCCGCTTCCCCGGCCCGGCTGGAACCCCGGCCCGTTCCCCCTGCTCCCCGGCCCGCGAAAGATGAAGGGCGGCGGGCAACCTGGAGGCGGTTGGGGGGAGGTCCCACACCCGCTCCCGCCGCCCGCCGAGTACAGCGTCGGGAGGCCGAAAAAGATTCGGGCGAAATGCCAGGATTACGGACGGATGTAGACCGAGACGTGGCCGGTGCTCTCGGAGTCGAACGGCCTCCGATCCCAGCCACCCCACCGGTCCCTGAGGATCAGTCCCGCCAGGCGGGCCATGAGGTCGAGCTCTGCCGGCCACGAGTACCGCAGCTGAACCGGGTACAGGCGGATGCCTTCCTCGGCCACCAGGATGTGCTGGCTGTCCACACGCTGGCCGACGGGATCGTGGCGGGAGGCCTGCAGCATGACCCGGTCGTCCTCCACCCGCATCGTTCGGGTGGTCTGGTGCTCGACGAAGCGGGCCGGATCGGGGACGAACGCCTCGACAACGAACATCCCCCCTGGTGACAGGCGGGCGGCCACGGCCTCGAAGCACCGAACCTGGTCCTCCTGGGTGGTCAGGGCGAAGATCGTGTTGAACGCCACCAGGATCAGCGGATACGTCCCGTCGACGGGAACGTCGCGGAAGTTGGCCATGGTCACCGGGATCCCCTCGCCGCCGGGCTTTTCGCGAAGCCGGGCCACCATGGCCTCCGACGCGTCGATCCCGTGGACGTCGACTCCCCGTCGGGTCAACGGGATGGCCAGACGGCCGGTCCCGATGCCCAGCTCCAGGATGGGCCCGCTTCCCGCGAGCTCGGCGATGCAGTCGACGGCGGCGTCCGTATCCAGGATGCCGCCCCAGACCTCGTCGTAGATGCCCGCGATGCGCTCGCCATACGTGGCCGGGTCTTGGTCCATGCCAGGAGGATACGGCCCCGATTAGCAGAGCGAGGTCCCGGGTAACTGTTGTCGGTGTTCGACCGCATCAAGGAGAACCGCGTCGTCCGCACCGCGGCGGCGGTGAATCGCCGCTACGGGCAGGACGCGGGAGGGCACCTATCGGCTTCCATCGCGTACTACGGGTTCCTGTCCCTCTTTCCCCTCGCGTTGCTCGCGTTGTCGGTGGTCGGCTTCGCGCTGAGCGGCAATCCGGAGTTCCGCGCGCACCTCGAGGAGCGTGTCCTGGATGCGGTTCCCGGGTTGCAGACGCTGGTCGGCAGGAACCTGGATGCGGTGACCGCCACCAGCGGAAGCATCGGGCTGATCGGGCTGGCCGGTCTGCTGTGGACCGGGACCGGTGTCGTGGGGGCCGGCCGCAACGCGCTTCGCCTGGTGTTCCGGGAGGGAGCACCACCGGGTGGCTTCGGCGACAGGGTTCGTCTCGTCGGCCTGACGGCGGGCCTGGGCGTCGTGGCGCTGGCGGCAACGGGTCTGGCGGCGACGGCGGCGGGGTTGGATCCACAGGGCCCGCTCGGCCTGGCGCTGAGGCTTCTGGGCGCGGCGGTGGCGTTCGGCTTGGATCTCGTGCTGTTCCTGGTGACGTATCGGGTCCTCACCCTCCGAAGGCTCGGCTGGCGAGCGCTGCTACCGGGTGCGTTGTTCGCCGCGGCCGGGTGGTGGATCCTCAAGCTCGTCGGCACGTGGTACGCGACGACCACTGTCCAGCGGTCCGAGACGGTCTACGGCCCGTTCGCGGCCACGGTGGGTGTACTGGAGCTGCTGTATCTCGCCGCGCGAGTATTCCTGTACGGCGCGGAGCTGAATGCGGTGCTTCTCGACAAGGGAGGTGGTGACCGGATGAACGATGGCGAACGGCACAACACTGCCGATCCGCGTGAGGTCTCCACGGTCCGGCTGGTGGGCCAGGTGGCCGGAGACGTGGGGACGCTGGTCAAGAAGGAGGTCGAGCTGGCCCGGCAGGAGATCACCGAGGCCATCGCGGCGCGAGTGAAGGCCGCCGTGGCATTCGTCGTGGTGGCCGTGGTGGCGCTCTTCGTGGTG
>DASZKM010000026.1:0-6110 GCA_035947055.1 Actinomycetota bacterium | reverse complement strand
CGCCGACACGTTCCCCGACCTCGAGTTGCCGTACACGCTCGGGCACGAGAACGCCGGCTGGGTCGAAGAGGTGGGCTCCGCGGTGACGTCGGTCAGCCCCGGCGACGCCGTCATCGTGCACCCGCTGGTGAGCTGCGGCGTATGCCTCGGCTGCCGCCGCGGTGAGGACATGTACTGCGAGAACGGCGTCTTCCCCGGCCTGAGCACCAACGGGGGCTTCGCCGAGTACCTCCTCACCGGCGAGCGCTCGCTCATCAAGCTCGACCCCAGCCTTGAGCCCAAGGACGTGGCGGCCATGGCCGACGCGGGCATCACCGCCATGCGGGCCTGCAAGAAGGTGGCTCGCGTGGCGACCGGCCTGACCAAGGTTGTGGTGATGGGCGTCGGCGGCCTCGGCCACATCGGCATCCAGTGCCTGCGAGCGCTCTCGCCCGTCGAGATCATCGCCGCCGACGTCAACGAAGGGGCCCGGAAGCTGGCCGAGGAGACGGGCGCCGACCACGTGATCGAGGCCGGCGAGGGCGTCGTCGAGCGGGTCCTCGACCTGACCGGCGGAGTGGGCGCCGACGCCGTCTTGGACTTCGTGGGAGAGCGGGGCGTCCCCGCCCAGGTTCCCGGCATGCTGCGCCAGGGCGGCACCTACTACGTGGTCGGCTACGGCGAGCGGGTCGAGATCCCCAACTGGGACTTCGTCATCCGTGAGATCAACGTCGTGGGCAACCTGGTCGGCAACTACATGGACCTGGTCGAGCTCATGGCGCTGGCGGCCAGGGGCAAGGTGACGCTGCACACGCAGCAGTACTCGCTGAAGGACATCAACCAGGCGATCGACGACCTCTACGGCGGCCGTCTGAACGGCCGGGGGATCCTGGTCCCGTAGCCCTTCCTAGAAGCAGCCGAACGGCCTGGCGTCGAGGACCCTCTCGGTCTCCCGGCGCAGGCCTGTGCGCGCTTCGGTGTCCGTCCGCTGGCCGCCCGTCTGCGGGTACTCCTCTTCTCCGGCGGTGGCCAGGAATCCGCCCGTGACGTGACCCAGCCGTTCCTTCCAGTGGTGGCACTCGCCGGACGACGCCCGCCACATCAGGCCGAACGTCACGAGCACCGCGCAGAGCAGGAGAATCCATTCCGGCTTCAAAAGACTGCGAATCCCAGTCTCGTCCACAGCCACCACCCTATCCCTCAACGTCCTGCGGCCGCACGTAGACCCATGTACCCAACGCCAAGCCGAAGATGGCATGCAGCACCACCCAGGTCGGCCAGCCGATCTCGCCGCCCATCCGGGAGATCGGTTCCCCAGCACCGGACATCTCCGCCGCCAGGGGCAGGAGGGCGGTGCTCATGAGAACCATCACGGCGAATCCATAGATCAGGCCGCCCCACAGGGCCTGCCTGCCCCGTAGGCGGAATCGCGGGGCGAGCAAGGCGAACAGGGCACCGAAGAGGGCGCCGACCAGGACGTGTGCCACCACACCGAAGACGAACGCCTCGTGGGAGAAGAAGAAGCGCTCTCCTTCCCCGGCCTTCTGGAGAGACAGCCCCATCGTGTTCGGATCGATGGTGAACGCCACGTGGTACGCCGGCGTGAAGAACCCTCGCCCCCCGTAGGTCCCAGACGCCACCATGGCGAAGAAGCCCATGACGAAGCTGGCGCCAAACCCGGCGAAGATGCCCCGCTGCAGCACCGTCTCGAGCTCTTCCGCTCGCCGTCGGGCAAAACCCTCGTGCTGAGCCATTGGTTCCCTTCCCGCGGGATCGCTTGGTATGTAAGACTATGCGAGCTCGAGACGAGGGGGATCAGTCCGCATGAACACTGTGGGGTTCGGCATCTTTATCGGCTTGCTGACCATCGTCGTGATGTTCTACATCCAGAAGGTGCTCGACAACCCCAACTCCTGAGGGGTTCAGCGGGCGTCCTCGCCCCCCGGCGTTGAGGCCAGGTCTCGGTAACAGAGCAGCGCGACAGCTGCAACGAACGGGACTGCGGCGCCGAACAGCGCGCCCTGCAGGGCGAAGTAGACGACGCCCCGCGCGACGCCCGGCACGTCGCCTGACAAGATGCCGAAGGCGCGCAGGGTGATCGAGAGCAAGAGCCCTACGCCGGCGGGGATGACCAGCAACAAGGCCAGCGGACGGGCGTCCGTGGCGATCAACTCCTTTGTCCGCTCCCACGCCGCCTGCAACGAACGCCTGTGTAGCACCACCTCGTGGAGCAGCAGCGGGGGGCCGAGGATCATCGGTTGGACGATGAGGCCGACCGGGCCCAGCGTGATTGCGAAGAACAGGGCCAGACCGGCCGAACAGGCCGCCGATCGATAGATGTCCGGGCGCACGTCGGCGAGGGCCTTCCACGCGTCCCGGAGGCCTTTTTTGGTGTCTGTGGCCAAGATGCTCACCGCCGGGGCGAGCACCACGCTGCCGACGAAGGCGGGGATCACCGCCTGGACGAGCGTCACAACGAGCAGCAGCGGAACCGGCGGCATATCGATGATGAGCACGACAAGGAGCAGCTCCCGCAGAAGCATGAAGGTGACGAGGAACGTCGGTACCAGTACCGGCGCGTTCGGCCAATACATCTTCCAGGCTTGACCAAGCAGATGGCCCGGCCCCATGGGGCGGGCCTGCCCTCCAAAGCGACCCTCAGACACCCGGCCATCGTAGAGGGAGGGGGAGCCACCGTCAGTGGTTCACTTGCTTCTTTCCGGAGGGTGCAGAGAGCCCGCCTTCGTCTTCTAAGCGACGGCGATTCGTGCATTCCCGAAACCCCCCGCGCTTTTCCTTTGTTTTCCCTTGACCGGGGGTCAAAACAGCGGTCTGCTGAGCGTTGACGGCCTGGCCGTGGACAGCCGGGACGGTTTCACGTACCCGGGTGTTCTTGTTCTGGTCGTCAGAGGGTGGACGAAGGGAGTGTTATGACACAGGTAGCAACGGCGGCCCCTACCGAGGAGGCACAGGCGAAGCCTGGGAGGGGCCCAATCGACTGGTGGGGTGGTCATCGCCTCACCTTTGTCGGTCCCCTCGCATTCATCGCCATCGCCGCTGCACTCCGTATCTGGATGCAGGGGAATGCGTGGACGATCGGCATCGACGCGTCGAGCGCCGGATTCAACGAGACGTACCGGGCGCTCTTCTACGGCGAGGTCATCGCCGCCACGGTCGCAACGCTGTGGTGGTGGACCTACCTGGTGCGGAAGGGCAAGCAGATCGTGGACGTCCCCGTATCTCACGAAGTTGAGGTCCGGCGGATCGCCAAGTTCTGGGGGCTCATCTCCACCACCTCGGTCGAACTGACCATCATGGCCAGCTTCTGGCCGAACATGGACGGCGCCTGGCACCAGACCGCGGTGCGTGACACCGCGCTGACGCCGGCCCACATTCCGATGTTCTTCCTGTTCTTCCCGATCGGGATCACGCTCACCGTCGGCACGTACCTCTACGGCCGCTACTGGCTGCCGAAGGTGTACGGGGCGGAGAACGGGTTCCCGTGGTCGTTCTTCTTCCTGATCTCGGCGTCTGTCACCGAGATGATGCAGGTGGCCATGAACGAGTGGGGGCACAGCCTCTGGATCACCGAGGAGATCTTCGCCGTTCCGTTCCACTGGCCGTTCGTGCTCTACGGCTGGCTGGCGGCGGGCATCTTCGCCCTGTGGGCAGAGACGATCATCCGACTCCTGGGAATCGAAGCTGAGATTGAGGCCGCAGGAGCGGGTGGACAGGAAGCCGTCGCTTCGTAGCGGCACGACCACAAAGCGTGTTCATAACCGAGACCCCGCCAAGGGGTCAGCCATGAGACGTCCATAAGAGGGGGAGGGCATGGCGTCGGATACAGAAACGCTCGAGGCTGATCAGCAATTCGAGCGGCTGAAGGCGCTAGTCAACAAGGAGTACAAGTACATCGACCGCAAGTGGGATGCGGTCTTCTGGATTAGCGCTGCCTTCATCGTCGGTGCGGCCTGCAACATCACGATGTTGCTGTTCGCGGGCGACTGGGACTTCTGGACTGACTGGAAGGACCGGGTGTGGTGGCCGATCCTCACCCCCTTCTCGCTGGTCATCATCGGGTCCGCACTCCAGTACATCCAGTGGCTGGCGTGGCGGTTCCCGACCGGTATGACCTACACCGCCATCTGCATGTGGTTCCTCAGCACGCTGGGGCGGTGGCTGCAGTGGGGGAACTTTGTCTGGTATCCGCTGAACTTCGTGTGGGGCACCACCATGGTGCCGGCGGGCATCTTCGCCGACTGGGTGTTGATGAAGAGCAAGAGCTTCGTTATCACGTCGCTCCTGGGCTCAGCCGTCTTCTCATTCACGTGGTGGGTGTCCAACTACGTGATGATCGCTCCATACCTACAGCCGGCGGAGTGGATGGACCGCATCCTCACGCTGTCTGACATCCAAGGCATCGCCTACATCAGGAGCCAGACTCCCGAGTACCTCCGGATCATCGAGCACGGCACGCTTCGGAGCTTCCTCGGTGAGACGCAGTACGTGTCGATCGTCTTCGGTATGACCGTGACGGTCGCCGGCTACTGGATCGGCCAGTTCATCGGCCGAATGCTTGCGATCTGGCCCATCGGCCGCTTCATGAAGAAGTGGTGAGCGGAGAAAGGGGGGTTTGACAATGCGAAAGCGCCTTGCAGTGGTCCTGCTTTTCGGGATCGCGTCGACGTTGGTATTTGCATCCCCGGCCTCCGCCCATGGCGAGAAATCGCAGGAGGCGTTCCTCCGGATGCGCACAATCGGGTGGACCGATGTCAGCTTCGGCGGCGGTCGACTCGACGACAAGGGTGATATCAACATTGCCCAGGGCGAATTCGTCACCCTGAAGGGCGTGGCCAAGCTGATGGAAAGCTGGCCCGACACCCTGGCGGCGGGTAAGCCCGAGATCGGTTACATCAATATCGCCACCCAGGGCCCCGCGATCATGATGGTCGAGCGCTCCATCAACGGCGTCTCCACGCCGGGGCGTATCGAAGTCGAACGCGGGCAGCACTACACCTTCGAGATGAAGATGATGGGCCGCCGGCCCGGCCGGTGGCACGTGCACCCCCTCTTCGCCGTGAAGGGGGCCGGGAGCGTGCTGGGCCCCGGGCAGTGGATCAACGTTGAGAGGAAGGAGGGCGGCTTCGAGGCGCCCGTGACCCTCTACAACGGCAAGACCATCAACATGGAGAACTACGCGCTGACCGAGGTCTGGATCTTCCAGGTGATCGGCTTCATTTTCGGCATGATCTGGATCCTGTACTGGACGGCGGGCAGGCGGAACCCGGACGGCTCTCCAAAGAGCTGGATGGGCGGGAAGCGCACGGTCACGAATCCGGCGGTGACCCTGTCGATTCCGCTCAACGACGACGGGGTCGCCGTGGGGTTGAACTCCAAGCGGGACCACCGCGCCATCAACATGATGATTGTCGCCACCAGCATCTTCTTGCTGGTGGGCTGGATCTACCAAGCATCGGCCTATCCCGTGAAGATCCCGCAGCAGGTGGTGCAGTTCGCGCCACCTGTATCGGATCTCGACCAGGCTCCGGCGCTGGCCAAGGTCAACCCGACGGTGGCCGACTACGAGCCTGACAGCCGGCAGCTGACGATGGAGCTCGAAGTCACCAACGTCAGTCAGAGTCCGATCACGATCGCCGAATTCACCACGTCCACCCTCACGTTCATCCCGCAGGGCGGTACGGCGACCGCTCCGGCGGGCTACCAACAGCAGATGCAGGTGTCGCCGTCCGGCGCGATCCAGCCGGGCCAGACACAGAAGGTCACATTCAAGATCGACGGAAACTCGTTGGTGGAAGAGCACCTTGTGCCGACGAGCGAGTCACAGCTGACGATGGCCGGTCTGGTGGTCTTCAAGGACGCGGCGGGCAAGGAAGCGTCCGTCGAGGTCGAGGAGCCCCTCCGGCCGCGGTTCAAGGACTGAGCCGTTCGCAAGAGGACGTCCGCACGCGGACGAAGGTGTGGCCTACCCCCTCGGCCAGAGGGGGTAGGCCATTGCCATAGGAGTACACTGAAACATGGGCTGTCAGCACCACCGTTGGGAAGGGAACACGGCATGAAGGTCGTTCTGGCGCATGGGTTCCTTGGCCTGTTCGACTTCTTCCCGTTGTTGT
>DASZKM010000025.1:0-2893 GCA_035947055.1 Actinomycetota bacterium | reverse complement strand
GTCGAATCGGTGGTGTCGATCGTGGCCTCCCATCCTCGGGTGCGCGAGGCGCTGCGCGACGAACAGCGCCGGCTGGGTGGTGAGGGTGCAGTCATCGAAGGGAGGGACATCGGCACCGTGGTGTTCCCCGACGCCGACGTGAAGGTGTTCGTCCGCGCCGAGCCGAGCGTCCGCGCCGAGCGTCGGCAGGCCGAGCGAGGGAGCCGGGATCCCGCCATGGCCCGGGCGCTGGACCGCCGCGACGAGCTCGATGCCAGGACGAACCCGCTGGTGCCCGCCCCGGATGCCCGAGTGGTGGATACCACCGGACGGCAACAGGACGACGTGCTCGCCGAGGTCCTGGCCCTGGTCGGCGAGGGAAGCTCACCCTCACGGTGACATGACGACGCCGAGGGTGGCCATCGTCGGTCGGCAGAACGTGGGCAAGTCCACGCTCCTGAACCGGCTCCTCGGTTCGCGGGACGCGATCGCCCACGCGGAGCCCGGCGTGACCCGGGATCGGCTGGAGCGCCCGGTGTCGTGGCGGGGCAGGACGTTCGTTGCCGTGGACACGGGGGGATACGTCCATCGGCCGCGGGGCGTGGACGCCCATGTCACGGAACAGGCCGAGCGGGCGCTGGCCGAGGCCGACCTCATCCTGCTCGTCGTCGACGCGGAGGTCGGTGCCCAGGAGGAGGACGCCGAGCTGGCCCGGCGCCTGCGGCAGGCTTCGGTGCCCGTGGTCCTGGTGGCCAACAAGGTCGACTCGCAGGGACGGGAGCTGCAGGTATCGGATCTGTACCGGTTGGGACTGGGGGAACCGGTCCCAGTCTCCGCTCTGCACGGACGGGGATCCGGCGACCTGCTCGATCGAGTGGTGGAGCTGCTGCCGGATCGAGAGACGGAGGAAGTCGAGGAGGCCGGCGAGGCCGTGTTCGGCATCGTCGGCCGTCCCAACGTCGGCAAGTCATCGCTGTTCAACCGGCTGGTGGGAGAGGATCGTTCGGTTGTGTTCGCCGAGGCGGGAACCACCCGCGACGCGATCGACGCTCTGGTGTCATGGGACGGCCGACCGGTCCGGTTCGTGGACACGGCGGGGTTCCGCCGGCCATCACGAGCGGAAGGAGTGGACTACTACGGGTACATCCGCACGGTTCGGGCCATCGACCGCTCCCACGTGACGACACTGGTGGTGGCGGCCGACGAGGGCGTGACGACCGAGGACCGGCGGATCGCGGCCCGGGTGGCGGAGGCGGGCCGAGGGCTGGTGGTGGTAGCCAACAAGTGGGACCTGGTGCCGAAGGGTGAGCGGGAGGAGCGGTTCGCCGATGTTAAGGAACGGGTCGAGGTGTTCCCCGACGTCACCGTGCTCAGGACCTCGGCCCTGACCGGGTCCGGGGTGGGCAAGGTTCCGCCCTCGCTTCTCGAGACGCACAACGCGTGGACGCGGCGGGTTCCCACGGCCGAGGTGAACAAGGTCCTCGAGCGGGCCCAGCGCGAGCATCCGGCACCGCGGGAGACCGGGCGGGTGCTCTACGGGTCGCAGGTGGGGTCGGGCCCGCCCCGGTTCGTGCTGTTCACCGGGGGCCCGGTCCCGGCCACCTACTCGCGGTTCCTGGAGAACCGGCTCCGTCAAGCGTTCGGATTCGCCGGCGTCCCCATCCGCTTCACGTTCCGCCGCAGGCGGAAGCGGCGGGAGCGAAGCGCTCGGTGAAACTGGTCCGGCCTACGATCCAGACGGCGGCGCCCTATCTATGGTTCGTGGCCCTGGCGCTCGTCGTCGCCGGGCCGCTGCTGGGATCTGGCTACCTGATGCTGCTGGACTGGCCGTCGGGCCCAGAGTTCGCGAGGCCCGTATGGTTCCCGCTCCCGAGCTCCGGCGACATCGGAAACCTGGCGCCACTCAACACCTTCCACACCGCGGCCCGGGCGATCCATCAGTACCTGCCGGACAAGCTGTTCCTGGCGCTCCCCATCGTGCTGGGGGGATGGGGGCTGTACCGCCTGGGCCGGCGTCGGCTGAACATCGGGCCATGGGGGGCGTTGTTCGGCGGGACCCTGTTCGTGGTCAACCCGTTCGTGCTGGACCGCTACCTATCCGGGCAGCTCCACATCATCCTGGCGTATTCGCTGTTGCCCTGGGCCGCGGGCCCGCTGTTCGACGTATCTAAAGATCCCGCACGCCGTCCGGCGCTCTTCGTGGGGCTGTGGCTGGGGGTCCTGGGCGCCATCGATCTTCACGTCGCGGCGTTGTACGCGCTCCTGGCGCTGGTGATCTTCATCGCGGGTTCGGGAGCGACGACGAAGCGAGTGATCGCCGGCGCAACCGCGTTCGGCCTCGGATTGCTCCTGTGGGCGTACTGGCTGCTTCCCGCCCTGCTGGATCCTCCCGGTGGAGGCATCGGGGAAGCCGATCTGGGGATCTACGCTTCGAGGCCTCAGGGATTCGGGGTACTTCCCGCTCTCGCGTCGATGTACGGCTTCTGGCGGAACGAGTTCCTCGGACCGGCCCAGCGGATCCCGGCGCTGTATCTGCTGCTGCTTCCCATCCTGGGACTGGTGATCCTGGGTGTGGTGCGGTTGCTGAACCCGGCCCCGGCGCGGCGATTCGCCATCGGCCTGGCGGTAACGGGGGGAGTGGCCCTGCTGTTGGCCGCGGGGACGTCATTCCCACCGACCGCCGGGGTGTTCCGCTGGCTCTTCGACCATCTGTTCTTCTTCCGGATCTTTCGCGAGCCGCAGAAGTTCCTGGCGCTTGTGGTGCTGGCCTACGCGGTGTTCGGGGCAGGCGGATTCGACCACCTGAAGGCGCGGCTGGCATCGGTACCTGGCGCGGCGCTCGGCGTTGTCTCCACGCTCGCTGTGGTGGCGTACGGCTACACGATGCTGTGGGGGTTCTGGGGGAAGGCTGAGC
>DASZKM010000024.1:0-5169 GCA_035947055.1 Actinomycetota bacterium | reverse complement strand
GCTGGATCCACACCTCCTCACCCGGTGAGGTTCCGTTCTTGAAGGCCGGGCCCGGCCGGTCCCGAGTCTCCACGGCGAATCCGAGGGCCGGCCGGTCGGAGCTGCCGGTCAGATGCTCGAGCCTCCGGATCACGACGTGCTCCACCTTCCGAGCCTAACGCCGCTACCGCGGCAGGTGCCGAGCCGGGTGACGTCGAACTCCAAAGCGGGCCTCGACGCCCGGTCGTTGGAGCGTGGGCGAGAAAGGGGTGACGTGAAGCCGAAGAGCTTCGCCACCGTCGCGGGCTTGATCGTGCTCGCGGCCGTCGCCCAGCCGGGCTCTTTCCCATCAACGCTCGCTGAAGACCGGCTTTCGCTCAGCGCGCGGCCCGCCTTGGGGAACTCAGCCGCGCCGGGCCGAGCGGCACCCAACTCCGGCACCGGGTTCGCCTTCCACCCCAGCGGACGGGCGGTCCCGGACGGCATCGAGCTTCCGACGTTCGCTCTCCATCCCACCGGTCACAACGCGCTGGAGCCGACGCTCGGCGTCGACCGGGCCGGGCGCGGTTTCCTCATCGCGGCGGATCCCGCCGGGGTGCCGTTCATCCCCAGCGACACGCTGCGTTCGACCGATGGCGGGGCGACGTGGCAGGTCGTGACGCCCACGGTCGGAGGGCAGCGCCTACACCGCGAGTCGAACGACCCGTACCTCCACGTCGACGAGGACACCGGCAGGGTGTTCATGGCCGACTACCTCCCGGGATGCACCGATCTCTCGTTCACGGACGACGCCGGCCAGACATGGACCAACGTCTCCGAGCTGTGTTCGCTCGGCGATCACCAGACGATGTTCACCGGCCGGCCGACCACCAGCACGACGATCGGCTATCGGAATGTCGTGTACTACTGCGCGATCGACGGGTTCACATTCGTCACGGTGGCGGCGTCGTGCGTGAAGTCGCTCGACGGCGGGCTGACCTTTGTGCGCACCGGCGAACCGCCCTTCCGGGACCCGGGCCCGACCGGACCGGGCTTCCTGTTCAACGGCATGTGCCTGGGGTTCATCGGCCACGGGACCACCGGGCCCGACGGCACGGTCTACGTGCCGCGCAACTGGTGCGGCCAGCCGTTCGTAGCCATCAGCAAGGACGAGGGGCTCTCGTGGCGGAGGGTCCAAGTGTCGGACATCGGCGTCGCCCATGGGACCTCGAACCTGGACCACGACTCGGCGGTCGCCGTCGACGCCGCCGGCAACGTCTTCTACTCGTGGGCAGGCCCCGACCGGCTTCCGTACCTGACCGTGTCCCGGGACGGCGGGACCACCTGGAGCAAGCCGGTCAACGTGGCGCCTCCGGGACTGAAGACCGCCACGCTCATCGCGCTCGACGCGGCCGGAACTGGAACGGTCGCCATGGCCTTCTATGGATCGTCGAAGAACGGGTTCGGCGAGGGCGTGTGGGACGGCTACATGATGTCCATCCCCAACGCGTTGGAGAGCGACCCGCTGATCTACGCGGCCCGGCTCAATCCCGCCGATGATCCTCTCGAGGGCGACTGCGATTCGGCGACCTGTCGCGCTGCGCGAGAGTTCATCGACGCCGCGATCGCTCCCGACGGAAGCGTGTGGGCTCCGTTCGTGGACGCGTGCTTCGACGGGGTGTGCGACCAGGGCGGCATCGACCTGGGCATCGCCTACACGCCGGCCGTGGGCGAAGCGGTCGTCGGCCGTCTGATTCCCTAATTACGCCAGCCGCTCCGACAGGTGGTCCGCCAGCTTGTCGATGGCAAGGCGGTCCTGGGCCATCGAGTCGCGGTCCCGGACCGTGACCGCGTTGTCGTCCAGGCTCTCGAAGTCCACGGTGACGCAGAACGGCGTCCCGACCTCGTCCTGGCGACGGTACCGCCGGCCGATGCTTCCCGCATCGTCGTAGTCACACATCCACCGGCCCTTCAGCACGTCGAAGACCTCCCGGGCCTTCGGCACCAGCTTCTCGTTCCGCGACAGCGGCAGGATGGCCACCTTGATCGGGGCCAGGTCCTTGTGGAGCTTCAGCACCGTGCGCTTCTCGGTGTCGCCCTTGGCCGTGGGGGCCTCCTCGGTGGTGTGGGCGTCGCACAGGAACGCCAGCGCGGCCCGGTCCACGCCCGCCGCCGGCTCGATGACGTACGGGTGGAATCGCTCCTCCTTCTCCTGGTCGAAGTAGGTCAAATCCTGGCCAGAGACCTTCTCGTGCGCCTTGAGGTCGAAGTCGGTGCGGTTGGCGATCCCCTCCAGCTCCCCCCAGTCGGTGAACGGGAACGCGTACTCCACGTCCACTGTCCGCTTCGAGTAGTGGGACAGCTCGTCCTGCTCGTGCTCGCGGATGCGGAGGTTCTCTTCGCGGATCCCCAGCTCCCGGTACCAGCGCATCCGCTCCTCGATCCAGTACTCGTGCCACTTCTCGTCGGTGCCCGGCTCGCAGAAGAACTCCATCTCCATCTGCTCGAACTCCCGGGTCCGGTAGATGAAGTTGCCGGGGGTGATCTCGTTGCGGAACGACTTGCCGATCTGGGCGATGCCGAACGGCAATTTCTTGCGAGTGGCACCCTGAACTGTCGTGAAGTCGACGAACATCCCCTGGGCGGTCTCCGGGCGGAGGAACACCTCGTTGGTCTCGTCGGCCACCGGCCCCATGTGGGTCTTGAACATCAGGTTGAAGTTCCGCGGATCGGTGAACTTGTCGTGGCCGCAGTTGGGGCACTTCGGCTTCTCGGCCATGTCCACGGTGCCCTCGCTGGCCGCCTCCGTGCCCGACTGCGGCTCGTGGAACCCCGGGAGGTGGTCGGCCCGGAACCGCTGGTGGCAGTTGAGGCACTCGACCAGCGGGTCGGTGAACGACTCCAGGTGGCCGCTGGCCTCCCACACCTTGGGCGACATCATGATCGAGGACTCGAGCCCCACCACGTTGTCGCGGTGCTGCACCATGTCCCGCCACCAGGCGGCGCGGACGTTGCGCTTGAGCTCCACACCGAGCGGGCCGTAGTCCCAGAACGAGCGCAGCCCGCCGTAGATCTCGCTGGACTGGAAGACGATCCCCCGCCGCTTGGCCAGGGAGGTGATGGCGTCCATCAGGTCGGCCATGAGGCCTCCTTTCCCGGCCGCCGGCTGCGGCCGCTGGCGTGGGACCTATCGTACCGGCTTCAGGCAGACGAAGATCTCGCTGAGCTCGTCCCCCAGGTCGGCTTTGTGGATCTTCACCGTGAAGCCCGCCTGTCGGAGCAGCGATCGCCAGAAGTCTCGTGAGAACAGGCCGATCTCGTGCCGGTCCTGCTCCACCCGAAGGTTCCCATCCTCGTCCCGGAGCAGATAGGCAAAGTCCACGACGTACGTGTCGTCGTTCGGGTCGGGATCCCAGGTCCATTCGATATACCGAGCGCCTCGAGACCCCGCGTCGACACCGCCGTGGGCGGTCCTGGGCTTGAAGGTCTCCCGGACGTCATCGGGGACGAACAACGCCATGCCCCCGGGACGGCAGTGAACGAACGCGGTCTCGATGGCCGCAGCGAGATCCGGCTCGGTGAGCATGTAATCGATGGCGTCGTGGACGAAGACCGCCTCGAACTCCCGTCCCAGTCGCACCGTTCGCATGTCCCCCTGGACGTGCTCGAGCTCAGGGTTGAGCTGCTTGCTGACGGCCAGCATGTCAGGCGACAGGTCGCACAGGGTCATCTGGAAGTGCTTCTTGAGATGCGAGGCGTTGTTGCCGCCGCCGCTGCCCAGCTCCAGCATCGTTGCCCCCCGCCTGAGGCCGACGCCGGCGAAGAGCTTGCGGTAGACGGCCGCCTCCTGCGCGTATTCCTCGGCCGGCGTGATCAGCGGGAACCACTCGGCGAGCTCGGCGTAGAGCCTTGGGCCTTCAGGCATGGGATTCCCGGTCCACCTCACGGTACCGGAAGCACGACACGAGATGGTCGTTGACCATCCCCGCCGATTGCATGAACGCGTAGCAGATCGTGGGCCCTACGAACCGGAACCCCCGAGCCTTCAGCTCGCGGCTCATGGCCCGCGACTCCTCGGTCTCGGCCGGGATGTCCTCGTTCCGCCGCCACCGGTTGCGGCGTGGCCGCCCGCCGACGAACGACCACAGGTACTCGGCCAGGCTGCCTTCCCGCTCCTGCACCTCCAGGACGGCCCGGGCGTTCGTCACGGCGGACTCGACCTTCGCTCGGTTGCGCACGATGCCCGGATCCTTCAGCAGGCGCTCGACCTGCCGCCGGCCGAATCGAGCCACCGCCTCCGGGTCGAACCCGGAGAACGCTTTCCGGTATCCCTCGCGCTTGCGCAGGATCGTGGCCCAGGACAGACCGGCCTGGGCCCCATCGAGGACGAGCATCTCGAACAGGTGCCGGTCATCGTGAGAGGGAACTCCCCATTCTTCGTCGTGGTACTTGAAGTACAGGGCATCCCCCCTCATGACCCAATCACAGCGGCGAGGCTCGGACTTCCGGCGGCCGTTTCCTTCTTTCAACGCGAGTAGGAGATCTAGTCCCGAGCGTCGAGGAACCTCAGGTGGAGATGTGCGGCCGGGGCGGCATGGCCGCCCACTCGATGATGTCCAGGGCCTCCGGCGGCAGGCCGTGCAGCCGGATCGCGCCACGGATGCGGGCCAGGTACCGAGGCGACGGCCGCACGTAGCCCTTCTGGTGCGCCACCCGGTAGGTGACGCACTCCACGTGACCCTCGCCGGTGTCCACCTTCACCAGCTCCCGCCGGTAGAACGTGGGATGTCCCACGAACGTGTCCAGCTTGGTCACGTCCTCTTCGGGAACGTCCCAGATCACGCCCCACACGTAGCCATCCGGGTCTGGCTCCAGGTTGGCCGCGCCGCCCTCCCACCGGTCGGACCACACGTTGAACTCCAGGCGCCAGCCTTCCAGCCGGCCGTGGCCCATCACGGTGGCGCCCTTGATCGACCGCTCCATGATCCGGGGATCCATGTTCGACCCGTACGCGTAGTACGCGGTCACTCGACCCTCCCGAACCGCCGTTCACGCTTCTGGAAGTCGCGGATGGCCTCGAAGAGATGCTCGCGGTTGAAGTCGGGCCACAGCACCGGGGTGAACCACAGCTCGGCGTACGCCGCCTCCCAGAGCAGGAAGTTCGAGGTCCGCATCTCGCCCGACCTCCTGATCAGGACCTCCGGCGAGATG
>DASZKM010000023.1:0-7900 GCA_035947055.1 Actinomycetota bacterium | reverse complement strand
CTCACCGGCGGGGCGCGCGACCTCCCGGAGCGCCAGCGCACGCTTCGCGGGGCGATCGAGTGGAGCCACGACCTCCTCGACGACGCGAAACGGTCGCTGTTCGCCCGGCTGTCGGTCTTCATGGGGGGCTGCACGCTGGAGGCGGCCGAGGCGGTGTGCGGAACCGACCTGGACGTCCTGGACGGCCTGGCGTCGCTGGTCGACGAGAGCCTTCTGCGACGGACCGAGACCACCGACGGCGAGCTTCGCTTCGGGATGCTGGAGACCATCCGCGAGTTCGCCGCGGAGCGGCTGGCGGAGAGCGGGCAGGAAGAAGACCTCCGCCGGAGACATGCCGAATGGGTCATGGCCTTTGCCGAGGAGGCCGAACCGGAGATCGTGGGCGAGAACCAGGCCCTGTGGCTCGACAGGACAGAGCGGGAGCACGACAACATCCGCGCTGCGCTGCGGTGGGCCATCGACCACGGCGAGGGGGAGATCGCGCTTCGGACGGGCGCGTCGTTGTGGCGGTTCTGGCAGCAGCGCGGCCACCTCCGCGAAGGCCGGCAGTGGTTGGAGGAGATCCTGGCCATGCCGGCCGCTTCGGACCGGACCGCTCAGCGCGGCAAAGCGCTCGGGGCCGCGGGGAGCCTCACCTATTGGATGAACGACTACGAAGCCACCGAGCGGCACTACCGGGAGGCCGTCGACGTCTACCGCGACGTCGGGGACCATGCCGGCATGGCCGAGGCTCTGTACAACATGGCGTTCGTCCCGGCGCTCAAGGGCGACATCGCCGAGGCTCGGTCGATCTTCGCGCAGAGCCTGGCCGAGGCTCGTGCCGCCGGCGACCAGGTCCTGATCGCCCACGCGTTGGAATGGGAGGCCTACGCCGATCTGCTCGAGGGGCACTACGAGACGGTCGTCCCTCGGCTGCAGGAGGCCGTCGCCATGACCCGGCGGCTGGGAAGGCAGTTCGAGCTCGCGGACATGCTGAGCGCGCTCTCACAGGCGTACGCCGTGACGGGGGATCTGCCATCGGCCCGGGCGGTACTCGCGGAGTCGATGGAGCTCTTCAAGGAGGCCGACAACCCGACCGGGCTGTCCATGAACCTCTATGGCTTCGCTGCCATCGCGGTCAAGGCGGGTCGATTCGAGAGAGCAGCCCGCCTGGTAGCCGCCCATGAGGCCACCCGAGAGGAGATCGGGGGCGGGGCACCCCCGGAGCTCATGAACGTCATGGGCGTCCCCGCCGACGCTGCTCGAGAGGCGCTCCCACCGGAGCGGTTCCAGCAGGCCTGGGCCGAGGGCCGGGCCATGGGCCTGGAGAAAGCCGTAGCCTACGCCCTGGAGGAGAATGGGGCCGACGCTAGAGGACGATGAGGACCCGCCGGCTGGATGCCCTCGCACGCTTGCTGTTCTTCGGTACTGCGGTGGCGCTCGTGCTCGTCGGCTCACCCGCTCTAAGCGATGATCACCAGCCACCGACCGTGATTCTGCGCGTCGGCACCCGGCAGCAAGCTGGACCGACGAGCACGGGCCACTGGTCGACTCCGATCAATCGGCCACCAGGAAGTTTTCCGCCGGGCGCCATGTCGTGTGGCGTGTGGACCTGGGACCCTGCCCCCAACCCCTACCCGTCGGCACTGCGTGTCTCCTCGGGGGATGTCAGAGCCTTGATCGAGTTCCAGAAAGTTCACCGTCCAGAAAACCTCACCATCCGCGGATGGACCCATGTAGAAGACGACGGACATCGCCGGGGACCCAGAGGCATCCCCTACACGATTCGTCCGCTAGAGCAGGACGGCCAGGTGATCGCGTGGCTGGCCGACATCAGGCTCCGCGTGCGGAAGCACCTCTATCTGGACGTCCATGCAGAGTGGGCCGACCAGGAGGGCGCCGCGTGTGCGGGTCAGCAGAACGCCACGTGGCTTTTCCACCTCAAGAACCGGCGAGCGTAGTCCTCAGGCCACCACCTTGACGACCCCGGTCATCCCGGAGTGGATCTCGCAGTGGTAGGGGAACCGGCCCTTCTTCTTGAACCTCCGGGAGAAAGTCTCCCCCGGCGAGAGTGATTCGTCCCACGCACCCGAGTTGGCCGTCACCGTGTGCGGGTTGCTTCCCTTGTGCACCCACTTGACCCGGCTCCCCTTCTGCACTCGGATCGCGCGGGGCTGAAAGGCGTTGTCGACAACGCTGACGGTCTTCCCGGCGGCGGCCGCCGATGCCGAGCCTGCGCCCGCTCCGCCGAGCACGGCCAGGCTCAGGCTCACCACCGATGCCACGATGCGCTTCTTCATGCGGGGTCTCCTTTCGCCGCGGGTCTCGCAGGAACTACCCCATCGAGGGGGTCGAGGATTGCCCGATGAGGATTTCCTCAGGGAAGGGCTCGCTGCAGGTAGATGGCCGAGGTGAGGGCCAGCACCGCCAGACGGTTGCGGCAGTACGTGGTCTCGCCGCCTGCCACCGGATCGCAGGTCGCGGCCCGCTCGCCCTGCAGATCACGCTGCAGCACCTCGGCTCGCACCCACCGAGCGTCGGCACTCAGCGTGAACCGGTGCTCGAAGGACGTTGAGGAAACGGAGACGGGTGGGAACGGCTCGGTCCCGTCGGCCACGACCCTCAGCAGTGCACCCGGCGCGCCTTCCACGCGAACCCGCAGCGGCGCTCCCGCGGGAACGGTATCCCCGACCATGGACTCGTAGACGCCTTCGCGGTCCGCGTCGGCCTCCAGGAACACCCGGGTGCCGCCCACGGCGGGAGGCTGCGACGACACGAACGTGCGGCCCTGACGGATCGCTTCCAGGATCCCGGCTTCGGTCGGCGACCGCGCGAACACCCAGGTGGTGGGCTGGCCGGGACCCTGCAAGGAGTGAGTCGAACGCCAGTGGTTATCGCTACCGCCGGTGGCACCGACCCGGAACCCGCGGTTCAGCCACCCCTCCCAGTACCGGAGCGCATCGTCGTTCGACGACCCGGACGGGAACGGCGGTTGCCAGAGCGTGGAGATGTTCCACACCTCGACGGTGTCCGGCACCACGTCGTAGAGGTACTGCCAGTCCGCGTCCGCCGGGAAGTTCGTGGACCCCTCCGCGGGATGATTGATCTGGAAGACTCCGCCGTCGGCTCGAACCCGTTGTGACACAGCGAGGATCCGGCCCGCGGACTCGTCCCCGGCATCGATCACCTCGCGCACCCCGAGGACCTGGGCGTGGCCCTTGTACGAAGCCTCGTATCCGGGGACCGGCGTCACCCCGCAGGCGCCGAACCCCGGGTCCTTCACCGAGCGAACGTCGTCGTGGTCGGTGATGGCCAGATAGTCCAGGCCGCGCTGGTCGGCCGCGCAGAACTGCTCCTGGACGGTGAGCCCCAGCGTGTAGAACTCGTCGGGTCCGGTGTTGTCGTCGTTCGGCGGGCACCAGGAATCGTGGCTGTAGCACGTATGGATGTGCAGGTCGCCGGCCAGCCAGGTGCCCTGCGGCGCTGCCGGACGGTGGGCCGTGCCGCGTGAGGAAGGAACCGCACCGGCGTCCACAGACGGCAGGGCGGCGATCGACAGCGCGAGCGCGAGGAGCAGGCGTCTCGTGGGCCCGGCGCCCACCCCGCTCAGCCCCCGGCCTTCAGGGCCTTGGTCGACTCGAGGACGGTCTCCAGCACGTGATCCCCGAAGCACCGGTCGATGGCGAACACCTCTTCGTACTCGCCGTGGCCCGTGCCGTATTCACCGGCCGCCCCGCCGCCTTCCGTGTCGAACTCGAACGACTGCATGATGTAGCCGAGCGCGTCGTTCGTCTGCCCCAGGACCATGGTCACCGCGGAGGCATCCGCCCGCTCCTTGATGACCTCCGCCAGGTTGCTGAAGATCTCGCCGGGAGTGAAGGCCACCACGAACTCGCCGATCCGGTGCGCGCCGGTGGTGGTGATCACCGTTGGCCCGGCCGACGAACAGCCCTGCAGGAACTCGGCATTGGGCTGGGGATCGTTGTCCTCGCCGGAGGTGGACAGCTCGCCGCGGCGTGACCAGTGGTACGCGCCGGGGAGACCGGCGCCGGGAGTGCCGGCGGTGAACTCACGGTCGAACAGCCCCACCGAGGCCAGCGTGACCAGCCCGGGGTTCGTGGCCGCCGGATGCGTGATGTCCACGGTGGCCGCGGCCAGCTCGTTGGACCGCAGGCGGATCCGGTTGTTCGTGATGTCCGCCGCGACCGCATCGGCGAACGCCATCCCCGTGGCCTCGGCTCGCTCCTCCTGCGTCCCCTCGCCCAGTGTGCTGATCGAGACGTTCCCCAAGCCCCCTTCGAACATGAGCCCCACCCCGCCGAAGTGCCCCTCGAAGCGACGGGCCGCCGCGCCGGGCCAGTCCGCGTGCAGGATGGGGTCCGAGACGATGGTCGGATGGCCGGCGTAGGTTGCCCACGTGGCGATGACCTGGGGGCAACCGGGCGGGTTGGGGCACGGCTCCGCTGACAAGCTGCGGGCCTGGAGCCACGTCGCCCCGGTGTCGGCCGTCGAGTAGTAGGTGTCACGCCGCTCGTTGTTGCGGTTTCGCAGATGGATCTCGCCAACGTCGATGGTCGCGGGCTGGAGGTTGGCCACGGACTGCTTGGCGGAAGCGATCGCGGCGTCGCGGATCTGGTTCCGGTACCACTTGGGGATCCCGCCCCACCCGCCGTACGTGTCGGCCCCGGCATGGGTGTGCGTCGAGCCGAAGATCACGTCGCCCAGCCCGATCCCCACGTCCTTGGCCACTCGCTGACGGACGTCGCGGATGCCGCAATCGGCGCAGATCATCGAGTCGTAGCGAGCGAACCACCCCACGGTGTCGGCGATGCCGTAGATGAACGTCTTCTCGCCGTTCGACACCGCGATGGTGCGGATCCACACGCCGCCGTGGCCCACGCGGGTGGCCGGGCGGACGGGGCCCAGCCCGAACCCGCCCAGGTAGATGCAGTCGGGACTGGCGGCGGGCCATCCCTTCAGCTCGCCGGCGGTGCCCACCGGGTCGGCCGGGTTCACGGAGGGAATCGCGTGGCTGGCGTTGACGTTCCCGCCGTCGTAGTCGGTACATCCCTCCCGCATCCACGTCTTCCCGCCGAACAGCCCGGGGGCCGGCTCCAGGCTGGCCCGGGCCGCACCCACCAGGAACTCGCCGTCGGGCAGCCGCTTGCCGGAAGGAGCCGTGACCTGCATGGCCGCGGCATTCGGGATCTCCGCGGGGGACAGCTCCTGATCGGACTCGCTGCCGTCCGCCGCCGGATGAGGGATCGCGGCGATCGCCTTCTGTTCGGGTGGTTGAGGAGGGTCAGGGACGGTGGCCGGCCGCTGAGAAGCCTGATCCGAGACCAGATCGCCGCCGACCACCACGCCCGCCACGGCTGCGCCGGCCGACAGCAGGCCGACCAGGAAGGCGATGAGCGGGGCTCGGACGAACGGTCTCATATCGGGCAGGCCGGCCGGTTGGGCGGGCGGCCCACCAGAGGGATTCGACGCCCGGGCAGTCAGTTCCTCCCGTTCCCCGGCGTCACCCCCGTGGCCGGGTTCAACCCGATCCGGCGCCGGAGTACCCTACGGCCACCAAGGCAATGCGCGAGGAGCTCGAAACGGTCGAGGCGGCGCCCTCCGAGACCCGCAGCGAGGAGACGGAAGTCGTCGTCATCTTCTTCGACGACATGAAGGGCTCCACCGTCCTCAAGGAACGGCTGGCCGCTGCCTCGGACGAGCAGGCGTTCCAGATCCTCCGTAAGGAGCACGACGCGCTGGTCAGCGAGGTCATCACTCGCGACGGCGCCGGGGAGGTCATCAAGTCGACGGGAGACGGCCTGCTGGCCATCTTCCGCAAGCCCTCCGTGGCCGTGGAGCGAGCCATCGAGATCCAGGAACGCTTCCACGAGCATCCGTTCATCAAGGTCCGGATCGGGATGGACATGGGCGAGGTGAGCGTGGAATCCGACTCGCTTCGCCACCGCGACGCGTTCGGCCGCCACGTGGACTGGGCGTCCCGAGCCATGGAGCTGTCGGACGCCGGGCACATCTGCGTGACCCGCAGCGTGTACACCGACGCGTTCAGCTGGATCCGCAAGAGTCGCATCGCGTGGAAGGAGCACGGCCCGCACCGCGTGAAGGCGGGCGAGGTCCCGCTGGAGATCTTCGAGCCGTACAACGCCAACGTGGTCACGCCCCTGGAGGTGCTGCGCGGGGAGAAGGTGACGCCCGACATCCCGGAGGTCCCCGCAGCGCCGGTCGCCGTCCCCGGCGCGGTCGAGCTGTCGCGGGAGGACATCCGCCTGGCCCGGTCGTGGGAGGCGGTGGCCCGCGACGGCCGGGAATTCGCGCTGAACGGAGCGGGGATGATGTATTGGTTCAAGGTCCCCCTGGGCGGGGTGTGCTACCCGGAGGGATTCCGCAACTTCCTCCAGCCGGCCCTGGAGAACCCCAGGATCTCGAAGATCCGCTTCATGCTCGACTCATCCAGCGAGAAGATCCCGCAGATCTGGAAGGACCTGGTGCTTCCCCTGCTGGAGGACTGGGCGCAGCAGCGGCCGTGCCGTTCGGGCATCGAGGGCGACGACATGAGCGGACGGTTCTTCGCCGAGGGCGAGCACAACGTGAGCGTCGGATGGGTGTTCGGCGACCTGTCCCAGGAGTTCACGCCGTGCTTCAAGCTGTTCGTCCAGGATCCGGACACCGACGAGGACAGCGACGTCCGGGCCCAGATCTTCCTGGCCACGGCGTTCCGCACGGTGCGGTTCAAGGACGGCTCCGTGCACCAGGTCAGGATCCCGGACGCGGTGCTCCGGGTGGAGCCGAGGGGCAACGACAGCCTGCTCCAGGCGCTGAACGTCGTGGCCAATCAGTGGGACGCGCTGTTCATCTGAGCGTTCGCTGACGCGCCACCACGGCGGGATTGAGCAGTCCGAGCCCAGGGAAAGAAGGGTCAGCGATGGAAGGACGGGCGTCCATGCAGGCGGCGGTGACGGCTCCCGACCTGGTCGACGTGGTCAACAGCCGGGGACCGTTCCTGACCCTGTACCTGCCCACCTACCCCGAGATCGAGAACGCGGCACAGAAGGTCGAGGCCACGTGGAAAGCCGCCCGTCAGGAGATGGAGAGCGCGGGCGTGCCGCAGGCGGTCCTCGCCGCGATCGAGCCGCTGATCCCCGACGCCCACCAGCGTGGTCGGTGTCTGGCCGTGGTGGCCACCGGCTCCGGCGTGCTCCACGTCGAGCACGGACCCATCCCGCCGGCCACCCATCGCTTCCGGTGGGCGCCGCTCCCATCTCTGACCACGCTGCTCGAATGGCGGCAGGCCCAGCCGCCCCACGTCGTGGTGCTGACCGACACTACCGGCGCCGACCTCGTCGCCTATCGCGGAGAACGCCCCATCGACAGCCGCGAGGCGGGCATCGAGGAGCACGCGATCTCGAAGGTGTCCCCGGGCGGATGGTCGCAGCGCCGGTTCCAGCAACGCGCCGAAAACACGTGGGAGGACAACGCCGATGCCGCGGCGGAAGAGGTGAGCGCCATGGCCAAACAGGTCAACGCATCGCTGGTCGTCGCCGCCGGCGACCCCCGCGCGCTGCAGCTGCTGCAGGAAGCGCTGCCGAAGGAGATCGCCGATCTGTTCCACGTGGTCGAGGGCGGCCGGTCCGCGGGAGCGGACAAGGACGCCGTCGAGGGAGAAGCCCGCCAGCTGGTGTCCGTCCTGGTGGCCCAGGAAACCGAGAAGGTCGTGGAACGGTTCCGCGAGGAGCGCGGCCAGGAGGACCTGGCGGCGGAGGGCGCCCCCGCGACGCTCGAGGCGTTGAGCCGGGCCCAGGTCGACACGCTCCTCATCACGGACGACTGGAGCGACGAGCGAACCGCGTGGTTCGGACCAGATGCGACGCACGCCTCGGCTGACGAGGCGCCGCTCCGGGACCTC
>DASZKM010000022.1:0-5752 GCA_035947055.1 Actinomycetota bacterium | reverse complement strand
CGTGTCACCGGCCAGCGCGCCGACACCCTGGAAGGCCTGCAGAACGAACCAGAAACCGAGCACGAGCACGGCCGGAAGCTCGGCCACCTGCAGGAAGAAGAACAGCGGGATCAGCGTCACCACGCGGGCGTGGGGGAACATGACCAGGTACGCGCCAAGCGCACCGGCGATGGCGCCCGACGCGCCGACCAGCGGGATCTGCGAGCTTGGATGGGCGAAGGCTTCCGCATACGCGGCGACCACACCGGCCACCAGGTAGAACAGGACGAAGGTCGTCCGACCCATCCGGTCCTCAACGTTGTTGCCGAACACCCACAGGTACAGCATGTTCCCGGCGATGTGCAGGAACCCTCCGTGTAGGAACATCGAGGTGAACAGCGAGACCAACACGCTCTTGCCGCCACACGCCTGGGCCACGGCGGGGATCGGCTGAAGCCCGAACAGCTCGTCGGGGATCGCGCCGTGACAGAAGAAGAAGCGGGCCTGCTGACGTGGCGTTCCGGTGATCGGCTGCCACAGGAAGAACACCGCCACGTTGATGGCGATGAGCCCGATCGTCACCCATGGCGTCTTTCGGGTGGGGTTGGCGTCTCGGAGCGGTATCACGCGGGCCTGGCCCCGGCCCGCCGCAACCGCCGTTCGGCGAACCGAGCGACCTCCGTGTTGAACCGGTCGTGGTCCTCCAGGAACGAGACGTGGCCGGATTCGGGGAATACCACGGCCCGGCCCCGGGGCAGCTGCTCCGCCAGCATCAGGGATTCTTCCGGGTTCACCAACCGGTCCCGTCCGCCGATGATCACCGAGGTCGGAACCGTGATGTCCCGCAGCAGCGGAGCGAGGTCACACCTCGTCATGACCCGGTAGGTCTCGGCCCGGACGTCGGGACGTACCTCGCCGATGGCATCGCGGACGAACAGGACCTGGGACGGCGAGGGATCCTTCCCGAACCCCCACCGCACGATGCGGTACGACAGCGAGAGATCCCGGGCACCGATGTCCCGGCCCAGGAGCCGGTCAGGGAGATCGCTCTCCACGACCAGCTGCATCATCCGCGCGAGCGCTCTGGCTTCCAGGCCGGCCCCGACCCACCGCCCGGCGACGTGCCGGGCGAAATGGGTCATCGGCGTGGAGGTCAGCACGGCTCCGCGGATCAGCCGCGAAGCGGTCTCGGGATGACGGGCCAGATAGGCCAGCGTGACGACCCCACCGAGGCTGTGCCCGACGAGGACGGCGCCCTCGTCCCCATACGTGTCGACCACTTTGGCCAGCGCATCCGCGCAGAACTCGAGCGTGAGCCGTCCCGGCGCCATACCCGGAGAGTGACCGTGGCCGGGGAGATCCATGTCACCAGCGACAACCGTCCGGACAGATCTCGCTTCTGGTAGTGCCACGCGGCCTCGGTGAGGCAGTACCCGTGGGTGAGCACGACCGCGCCCGGGCGACCGGACGGGAACCATTCCGTGTACAGCCTGGAGGCCCGCGGGCCGCGGACCACGCGCGGCTCGCCACGGATCGATCCGAGGTCCTCGTCGGCGGCGGGATCGAGGCGGCGGCCGTCTCGCCGGCGGATCAGCGTGCCGCCCGCCGCCGCCGCGGTGAGCGCTCCGACCCCGTAGGCGAGGAATCGCCGACGTCTCACGCGGGCTGCTCCCTCCTCGTTGCGGGCTGCATCATCGTTGGGGTGGGGAGGCGCGCAGAGTATATCCGAGCCCGGCTATCCTTCCGCGATGGGGCGGGAGACGGGTACGAGGCGGGAGACGGGTACGGGGCGGGAGACTAAGGAGGCCGGCATGCTCGACACCGTGCGCAGGTACGTGGAAGCCGGACGCGAGGTCCTGACGCCCAGGAAGGCGGAAGAGATGGCCCGGGCGGTGACCCGGGAGGGACAGGCTCGACGCGATCAGGTCTCGGCCGTCGCCAAGGACCTGCTGGAATGGTCGCGGAAGAACAGCGATCGACTGCTGGCCACGATCCGCACCGAGGTCAAGCGCCAGCTGGCCCGGGCCGGGGTCGCGACGAAGGACGACATCGAGTCGCTGAAGCAGCGCATCAGAAAGCTCGAAGCATCAGGGTCGGCCCGAGCTCCGTCCACGCGGGCGCCGACGGCACGGACGCCACGGACCGCGACGCCGAGGAAGACCACCGGGCGGAGCACCGTTCCTCGCAAGGGCACGGCGTCCCCTCGCCGCCCCGGGTGAGGCGCCGGCTCGAGGCCGAGCTTGTTCGCCGCGGGTTGGCGGCCACCTCGGAGGACGCCCGCCGGATCGTTGCCGACGGCCGCGTCACGGTGGCCGGCCGGCCGGCGGGAAACCCGGACACGCTCGTGGCGGCCGATGAGCCCGTCTCGGTCGGACGGGAGCCCAGGGAATTCGTCTCCCGGGGCGGACAGAAGCTCGCCCCGGCCCTGGATCGCTTCTCGGTCGACGCCACCGGCAGTCGGTGCCTCGATGCGGGAGCGGCCACCGGCGGGTTCACGGACGTCCTGCTGTCCCGGGGCGCGGACCACGTGGTCGCCGTGGACGTGGGGTACGGAGAGCTGGCCTGGGAGCTCCGGAACGATCCTCGCGTCACCGTGATGGAACGGACCAACGTGCGGTCGTTGCGCCCCGGCGATCTGCCGTACGCGCCGAACCTGATCGTGGCCGACCTGTCGTTCATCTCTCTGGCGGTGGTGGTTCCGGTCCTGTCCGACGTTGCCGCGCCGAGGGCGGACCTCGTCCTGCTGGTCAAGCCGCAGTTCGAAACCGCGATGGCCGAAGTCGGCGAGGGCGGCGTGGTGACGGATCCGGCAGCCTGGCGGGCCGCAGTTGAGCGGGTAGCGGCAGCGTGCGCCCGGGTAGGGATGGGCATCAAGGCGCTCGCTCCGTCGTCGCTTCCGGGTCCCGCCGGAAACATCGAGTTCTTCGTCCACGGGCGCCGGGGACAACCCGGTCACTCCTTCGATCTCGACGCGGCGATGGCCGAGGCGGAGGACCTCCGGCGGGGAGTCAAGGCACGGTGAGGCTCGGGTTCGTCGTTCATCCGGGTCGCGATCCCGCGGTCCGTGCGGCCGGCGAGCTCGTGGCCTGGTGCCGCGGAAAGGGCATCGTCACCCGAGTCCTCGGCGACGGGATGGCCATGGCCGCCGACGAGACCGTGGGGGAGGACGCGTTCCCCAAGGATCTCGACCTCATCGTCTCGATCGGCGGGGACGGGACGCTGCTCCGGGCGGCGCTGATGGGCAACCGGGCCGACGCCCCCGTGCTGGGCGTCAAGGTCGGGCGGGTGGGGTTCCTCACCGAGGTCGATCCCCAGGACGCGCCCGACGCGTTGGAATCGTGGATGGCCGGAGAGATGGAAGTCGACGAGCGCATGGCCCTGACGGCCGAAGCGGACGGCGCACCGTGGGACGAGCCGCAGTGGGCGCTCAACGAGATCATCGTGGAGAAGCGGGCCCGGCACCGGGTGATCCGGCTGGCCGCCGTGGTGGGGGAGGACTACGTGACGACGTTCTCGGCCGACGGCGTCATCGTGGCCACGCCGACGGGCTCCACCGCGTACTCCTTCGCGGCTCGCGGACCGATCGTGTCGCCGCGGCTGGCCACGTTGGTGCTCACCCCGGTGTCCGCGCACGTGGTGTTCGACCGGGCCATCGTGCTGGCGCCCGACGAGCAGGTCACGCTGGAGGTCCGAGAGGACGAGCCCGGTCTGCTGTCCGCGGACGGCCGTCCGGGGCTGGAGCTCCCGGTCGGCTCGCGAGTCCGGATCCGCCGGGCCGACCGACCGGCCCGGCTCCTGCGCCGCAAGCGGTCCGAGTCGTTCTACTCGCTGCTCCGAAGGAAGTTCTCCCTGCCCGTCGATCCCACCGACGTCGAGTGACGGCCAACCGGGCCACCGAACGCCAGTGGCCACCCGTCACGTACTGGATGAAGGTGACCGTCGGGGTGCTGCTCGTCATCGCCCTGGCCAGCCTGACGCTCGCGGTGGGCGACATCCTGGTGTTGGTGTTCGTGTCGTTCATCCTGGCCATGGGGTTCCAGCCCGCGGTGGGATGGATGGTCCGCCGCGGTCTGTCCCGGGGCTGGGCGGTGGCCGCCGGGCTGGTCTCGGCCATCGTGGTGGTCGGCGCGTTCCTGGCTCTGGTGCTTCCCGACATCGTCCGCCAGATCGGCGAGCTCGTGGACGCTGCTCCCGAGTATCTCCGCGAGGCCCAGCAGGGGAGCGGCTTCCTGGCGGATCTCAACGAGCGGTTCGATCTCGCCGGGCGTCTGCAGGACCTGAGCGCCACGCTCCCCGCCACGGCCCTGGGTCTCGTCGGGAGCTTCACCGCGTTCGTCTTCGACGCGGTCACCGTGCTGGTCCTGACCATTTACTTCACGGTCAATCTGCCGAAGCTGAGGAACGGCGTGGCCCGCCTGCTGGGCCGGGAACACCGGGCGGAGTTCGAGGAGATCCTCGACGAGTCCGTGCAGCGGGTGGGGGGCTACGTGCTCGGAAACCTGGCGGTGAGCGCTGTGGCCGGGGTGACGTCGTTCATCGCCCTGGCCATCATCGGCGTGCCGTTCGCCGCCGCACTGGCCTTCTTCGTGGCGCTCACCGACCTGATCCCCACGGTCGGCGCGCTCATCGCCGCGGCCGTGGCGTCGACCGTGGCCGCATTCGTGGGCGTGCCGCAGCTCATCGCCACGATCCTGTTCTTCCTCATCTATCAGCAGGTGGAGAACTACGTGATCCAACCCCGTGTGATGCAGCGGACGATCGAGATGTCGGCGCCGCTCGTGATCCTCGCGGTGCTGATCGGCGGCAGCCTGCTGGGAGTGGTCGGGGCGCTCCTGGCCATCCCCACGGCGGCCATCATCAAGGTCGCCGTCCGGGAGCTGTACGTCGAGGATCGGATCGAGGAGCTTCGGGCGGAGGAACGGCGACGCCGGGCCCGGCGCCGGACGTCTCGCTCCACCCGTCCGCGGGCGGGCGGCCGGCGCCCCCGGGCCCCCCGGGCCAGGGCCCGATAGACCGTAACCGCGGATGGCCCGGGTGGGTCGAAGGCAGGACGATGCGGCTTCGACGCGACGAAGGAAGGAGACACTGATGGCCGAACGCCCCTACGGAAAGCTCGGAACGGCCCGGTTCTACGCGCTGGTGTTCGGAACGGCGTACCTGCTCATCGCCCTGGTGGAGCTGTTCTACGGGCAGGCGGACCCGCTCCAGGTCGGCGATGCCGTCATCCTCCAGCGCGCGATGCCCCACACGCTCATCCACTTCGCGGTGGGGATCGCCGTGTTCGGCTCGTTCATCGCCGGCGAATCGGCGTCCCGGACGGCGGCCAGGGTGGTCGGCGGCGTGTTCCTGGCCCTCACCGTGTGGGGATTCGTCGCTCCCGGTGGACTGGGCGGGTTCCTCGGGTACGAGGGCGACATCTCGATGGCGTACAACGTCCTGCACGCCGTGACCGCCGCTGCGGCGCTGTACGCGGGGTTCGTGGGGCAACGCTCGGGTGCCGCGGCAGCCCCTTCACGTTCACGGACCGCCTGACAAATAGGTGGCCCCCGGGGGGTGATGCCCGGGGGCCGGGGAAAGGGGGTGGAGGGGACTGGCGTCCACCTCCACAGGGCATTCTACTCCCCCGCGTAACGTCCATCCAGCCCCAAGGTTGCCACTCAGAGTGGAACTCGGCCGGTTCCACCGATTCGAGTCGCCGTTCCCGACAAGGGCGGATACCCTCCAGGCGTGGTGCGCAGGCGGCGAGGTGAGGGGGCCCGGGCCCGGGCCCGCG
>DASZKM010000021.1:0-8064 GCA_035947055.1 Actinomycetota bacterium | reverse complement strand
GGTCCCAGCGGAAGCCCGATCGTCACGAAGAAGAGCAACGACGCGATCGCGATGACGATCTCAGGAACGATCAGGGTCGTGTACATCACGGAGTCGAACGCGGCCCGGGAGCGGCGCCCCACGTTCCGCAGCCCGATCGCCGCGGCCGTTCCCAGCACCGTGGCCAGCAGCGCGTTGGTGGCCGCGGTCCACAGCGACAATGTCAGGGCCTAAGCGGGCCCTGCGGACTGAGCAGGATCGACCACGCATAGGTCCTGATCAGGATGCTCGTCCAGAACGGCACGATCACCATGAGCAGGAGCAACGTCTTCCGATTCCTGACCCGGGTGGCCAGCCAGCCGCCATCGAGGAGTACACGCAGCTGAAGCACGTGATGGCGGCGATCGACTGAGCCGAGAGCCCTCGGGCGCTCACAAGTGGGCGACGAGCATGCCCATCGCGCCCGACAGCAGCACCGCGGCGGCGTTGGCCATGTTGGATCGCCAGACGATGAGGATGGCCAGCGCGACTCCGGCGATGATCCCGGCCGGGGCATCCGGTACTGATGTCGGCGCAAGGCGGACGGTGGTGGCGACGATGAGCCCCACCACGCCCGCCGCCACACCCTCGAGGAACGCATGGAGGCCCGGGGCTTCGACGATGCGCTCGATGGTTCCGTGGCCGACCAGGGTGAATGCGAAGGCGGGCAGGAAGATGCCCGCGGTCACCGCCATCGCTCCGGCCAGACCGCCACCCACGTATCCGACGAAGGTCCCGAAGATCACCAGCGGGGCGGGGAGTATGCCTGACAGAGCGAGGCCGTCCACGAACTGCCCGTCGGTCATCCAGGCCCCAGAGACCACTGCCTCGCGTCGGAGGAACGGGATGACGGTGTACGCGCCGCCGAAGGTCAGCAGGCCCGCCAGCAGCCCCGAGCCGAACAGCCGCGCCGTGGAGACATCGGCCGTATCGACTGCGGCCATCCCGATCGATGCATCCTCGATCCCTCGTAGTCCGGGGACCAGGACGACCGCGACCGTTCCCGCAGCCAGGATGGCAACCCCCCACGGAACGTGCCCCCGGCGAACCAGGGTGTAGGCGGCTCCGGCCACGGGAAGCGTCACCGCGAAATGCACGCCGGCCAGCTCCGCCGCCGCAACCATGCCGCCAAGGACCCACAGCCAGGGATCGGTGAGGACGTGCTGACCGATCCGGTACACGGCGCGGACGATCAGCGCCAGGACCGCGGCCTGGAAGCCGTAGAACAGTCCGTCGGGTGCGAAGCCGGCGACCCCGAACCGAACGTAAGCCCAGGACAGGGCCAGCATCAGCGCGAAGCCCGGAAGCATGAAGCCCAATCCGGCCAGAACTCCGCCCAGCCGCCCGCCGGCCAGGTGTCCGAAGTACACGCACAGCTCGGTGGCCTCTGGGCCCGGGAGCACCTGGTACACGGAGAGCACCCGGTTGAACCGCTCTCTCGAGATCCAGTCCTCCCGTTCCACCAGCTCGTCTCGGATCAGGCCGATCTGGGCGACCGGACCTCCCCATGCGAGCGATCCGAATCGAAGGAAGCGGAAGAACAGCTGGGAACGGGTCTGGCGGGGGACAGTGGCCATCGCCCGGCCAGCATCGGGTAGTGAACCGCTGTCAGGCAAAACGGGCGTCGTGGCGACCGCTCCGCTCGAGACCGGTCGCCCGGGGGAGAATGCGACGGTGACGGCGCTACCGGCGCGTGCCAGGCTGGAGGTCCTCCTCCGCTTGATCGTGGCCCTTCTGTCGCTCGGGGCTGCCGCAGTGCACACGTTCGTGATCCAGAGTCACTTCGCCGAGTACTGGCTGTTCGGCGTGTTCTTCTTGGTCCTGGCCCTGCTGCAGGCTGTGTGGGCCGTGACGTTGATGGTGCGGCCCATTCGGAGGCTTCTGATCTGGGGCGCGGTCGGAAACGCGATCGTGGTCGGGCTGTGGCTGGTCACCAGGACGGTGGGGTTGCCCCTGGGCCCGGAGCCCGGTTCCCCCGAGGCGGTGGGGTTCATCGACGGGGCGGCCACAGCGTTCGAGGTGCTGCTGGTCGCCGGGGTATGGGCCCTCCTCCGTCCCGGGCTGGCGGGGCGCTCGATCCCGCGGGAGTTCGTGCCGGCCGGGGCCATCGGGGCGGGGGTGATGATCGCCATGGTCACGCAAGATGCGGTGCTCTCCGGCCACGGAACGGCAGAGGGCATCGACACCTCAAGCATCCTGTCCGGCCACGTGCCGCACCTGATCCTGATCGGGATCGCGGTCGCGGCGTTCGTCGGCTACGTCGTGGTCGACGTGCTGCGCCACGGACGCCCGACGTTCTCCAAGAACGCCCGGCTCAGGTAGCGGCGCTACGCCTTGATCTTGGTGACGTAGAAGCCGAGCACGAGGTCGTCGGAGAAGATGTATCCCGGAACCTCGGCGTACTGCTTGGCCGACCAGGTGTTCGCGCCCTGGGGCACGATCCAGCCGACCTCCTTCATCGCGCCGGTGCCGTACCCACCCCAGCTCAGGCTGGGGGTGGGCTTCGGCGTGCCGTCGGCGTTGTACAGGCCCGAGAAGTCGAACACTCGGGACCCCGACACGTACCAACCGGCGGTCAACGACTTCTTGTTCGGTGCAAGGTCCATGACGTGGGAGGTGCACCCTCCGACGCTCCCGGCGAACGCCTCATCGTTGGTCCGGCCGGTGACCGGACCCGAGCCCGCCTCGGCGATCCCCAGCAGAACGGGGTTCTGCTCGTTCGCCCCGCGGATGTCGTAGATGTAGATGGGGCCACCCGGGCACGGGGCCGTGCCGCCGCCGTTGGTCTCCTCGCCGACGAACAGGAACGCCTTGTCCGGCGTGACCAGCGCGTCGTGGCCGATCGTGGTTCCCGGCGGAATGAACGTGCTGATCATCTTGGGGTTCTCGGGGTCGGAGGTGTCCACGATCCGGTACTGGTCGATCCCGGCCATGTAGGCGCGCGTCCCGTCCTCGCTGAACCGGATGTCGTGAGGGGAGTCACCCGACGGCGGGCTGAAGTCCCTGACCTTGATCGGGGCGGCGGGGTTCCGGATGTCGAAGATCGCGATCCGGTTGGGGATGTCGCCCGACGTGGAGATGTACACGTAGTTGCCGCTGGGGTGGATCGTCGTGTTGTGCGCTCCGATGGACTCCTTGGCGTTGCCGACGATCTTGGGGGCGTAGACGTCGGTCATGTCAACCAGGATCGCGCCCTTCGTTGCCCCGACTCCGGTGGACATGGGGCAGCTTCCGCCCTGCATGGCGATGGACGCCACCTTCCCGTTGCTGGCCACCTGGATGTCTCCCTGGTCGGCCTTGCAGCTGGGGAAGGAGGCCACAACGAACGGGGTCTCCGGGGTGGTGATGTCGACGATGGAGGGGCCCTGCACCCGGTTGCCCACGAACGCGAAGTGGCGCCTGACCGGGGGTGACCCATCCGGAACCGTGTGGACGGTGCCGCTTGCGTCTCTCCAGACGGTCAGATCACGAGAGAAGAACTCCAGGTCCGTGCCGCCGGCCCCCGGCAGGTGAGCGACCAGCTGCAGGTTGGAGCTGGAGCGGTACTCGGGAAGGTCCCGATCATCGGCACTGGCGGGAGCAGCGATCAGAGCCATGAGCGCCACCAGTGCGAGCAGGTTGCGGAACGGACGCATCGACACCTCCATGGTCATGTGCACAGTTCGTCGGGTCCGCGGCCGGAACCTTTGTGCAGTTGCACAGGGGCTCAGTCGGCCTGCTCGGCCTCCCGGCGCTTTCTCCGGTGGGCCTGGAGGCCCAGGGCTCCCAGGCCTATCGCCGTGGCGGCTCCACCTCCAGCGGCGGCCCCGGCTCCCGAGCCCGGCTCGGGGATCCCTCCTTGCTCGGGCGGCAGCGTGCAGGCGGAGTCGAGCGGCACGCCCGCGACGGCGGTGGCGGATGCAACCTTGCGGTCGCCGCGAGCATCCAGAAGCAGCGGGATGATGGGCTCGGCCGGTTGCCCGACCGGAATCCGCACGGCCGTGTCACCCTGGACGGTTCGAACGCCGTGCAGGTCAAGGGTCCCCTGGACCTGTCCGGCCTGAGCGGCGGTCAACTGGTACGCGCAGGGCGGCGGGTACACCTCGTCGGCGGCGGCCGGGGCCTGGTTGTCGGCCCCACCGAAGTACACCGGGGCGCTCAGCGCGAAGCCTTCGCCCATCTTCCGTAGCGGAGCGTGATCGGTGGCCTGCTTGATGGCCGTCGCGTTCTGTCGGAAGTACGTCAGCGAACAGTCGATCACCGTTCGGTGGCTGGCCACCCGGCGACGCTGCTGGGCCGCGGTGCTCCCGGCTTCGTTCGGGAGCTGCTGCGGGTTCGTCGAAGGGGACACCGCCGTCTCCACCAGGATGCCGATCGAGTGACGAAGGCCCATGGTGTTCCGCATGATGCCCTCGTCGTGGTCGCCGGCGGTCTGGGCCACATCGATGTCGCCCACTGCCTGCAGGCCGTATTCGTCCGCGGTGTAGCCGGCGGCGTTGACGCACGGCTTGAGGCTCTGCTGGGTGAACGACTTCCCCATGGTGCGGATCAGCGGATCCACGTTCAGGTTCCGAGGCCACAGGTACAGGACATCGTCGTCGTACAGGACGGGTTGTGACGGGCCGTACTCGTGCAGGTCGATCGACATATCCGGCTTCCAGTCCCGGACCACCGCCGCGATGGCCGCTGCCTCCGGGGTCCGCAGCCCGAGGTGGTCACGGTTGATGTCCGTCCCCGCCGAGTTCCCGCGGCTGTTGGCGTTTCGTCCATCGGGGTTCGCCGTGGGAATGAACAGGATCGTCGAGCGAGACATGAGTTCGATCAGAACGGGATCGGCGGTGAAGGCCAGATCCCTCAGCGCTTTGAGGCACCCTTCCCGGCCGGCCGGCTCGTTCCCGTGCTGCGTGCAGGCGAACATGATGGTCGGCTGGGCAAGGGCCGCTTCACGTCCGTGCGGCTGGGGGTACCCCACCTCGACCAGGTGCAGCGGCCTGCCCTGGACGGTCCGGCCGATGACGCTCACCGTCACCCGCTCGGAGCGGGCGTCGACCGTGGCCAGGAAGTCGAGCTCCTCCTGGTGGGTGGTCCACGAGTCGCCGTTCCGCTGCTCGAATCCGGTCTGGGGCGGCGGCTCCTGCGTGGCGGCGGGCCCGGCCACGAGCCCGAGGGCCAGGGCTACGAGGACGATCAGTGGGATCGAGCGTGCGGACATGTGTAATCCTCCGTTCAGGTCGTGCCTACCTGTTCCTGAGAAGGAGCCCTGCCTCCTTCGTGCATCTGCCCAAACGGTTGTGCGGATGTCAGGCAGGGACCCGGGGGCGCGGTGGCGAACCCCTAGGACCAAGACTCGCCTGAGGGAGGTTCCAGGATGCTCGTAGCTCGTCTCGCTATCCCGCTCCTGGCGGTGGCCAGCATGGCCACGGGAGTACCCGCCGGCGCCAACGTGGTGCCCGCTCCAGCGCAGGAGGACGCCCCGGGTTCTCTCCAGCTCGTCGGCCACGATCCGCTGATGAACCGGGGCATGAACGCGGCCCTGGCCATCCACGGCAACTACGCCTACATCGGCGCGCGCACCGACGGGAAGGCGGGCAACGCCAACCACATGGGAATCATGGTCGTGGACATCTCCAACCCCGCGGACCCCAGCATCGTTCGTGAGATCGGACCGCCGCTCGAGGGGAATCAAGGCGAATCCTCTCGGGAGCTCCGGGTGTGGAGGTCCCAGGACATCCTCATCGTCCTGCACACCAACTGCGGGCAGATCCATGCCTGCGGCTCGGCCTCGTCGAACAACGGTTTCCGCTTCTACGACATCTCCGGCGAGAACGCCGCGAATCCCAAGCTCATCCTGGAGTTCGACCAGAACACTCACGAGTACTTCCTGTGGGAGGACCCCTTCGACCCGAGCCGCGCATTGATGTTCGGCGGAACCGCCGGCACCACGATGCAGGTGTGGGACATCTCGCCCGTCGCTCAGGGCCAGCCGCCCGTCACCCTGTTCTCCGGATCCAACGGCTACACGGGAGGCGGGATCCACTCGCTGTCCGTGAGCAACGACGGCTCCCGGGCGTTCTTCGCTCTGCTTACGGGCGGGTTCGCCGTGGCCGACGTCTCCGACTTCACGCAGCGGCGCCCGAACCCGGTGCCGCGCCGGATCACCCTGGCAAGCGCCCGGCCCAGGTGGGCCGGCCCCGGGGCCCACAGCGCCATCAAGCTGTTCGGCCGGGAGTGGGTGTACGTCGCCGACGAGGTGTACGGGGAAGCCCTCGCGGCGCTGGGCGGTCACGGGTGCCCGTGGGGATGGGCCCGGATGATCGATATCGCCGACCCGACCCAGCCGGCGGTCCGGGCGGAATACAAGCTTCCGCAGAACAACGAGTCGTTCTGCGCGACGGACCCGCCGAGGCCCTTCTCCTCGTACTCGGCGCACAACCCGACCGCGACGCCGAACCTGGTCATCACCAGCTGGCACTCCGGCGGCCTCCAGGCCATCGACGTGTCGAACCCCGCCAGCCCGACGCAGGCCGCGGAGTTCGTCCCGGGCCTCGACCAGCGTCCCGCTGTCGTCCTCCAAGAGGACCCTGTTCTGTCCTCCGGTCAGGACAAGGTCGTGATGTGGTCCTACCCGATCATCAGGAATGGCCTGATCTACGTGGTGGACATCCGGAACGGGCTGTACATCCTGAAGTACGAGGGGCCGTTCCAGGACGAGGTCAGCACCACCTCGTTCCTCGAGGGAAACTCGAACCAGGGCGACGCCCTGCGGTTCGAGCCGGTTCCGCCGCCGGTCGGCTGAGAACGCGGGGCTCGGGCGGTTGGCGAGCAATGTCCCGCTCGTTCCTTTCGCATAGCCCGTTCGGACGATTGACACGTAGCGTGTTCCTCCCTTGACTGGGCTACGTCGTTAGGCGCGAAGGGGGGTGGAAATGAGCAAGCTTCGGCGCAGCATCGCGGTGGTCGTCATGGCCGGGATCGTGAGCATGGTGGGAGCGTCCGCCGCGTTCGCCGGCAAGCCCGGCCCCGGCAGCAAGCAGTGCACCCCAGGACAGCAGGGCAACCCACATCCCGCCCACAAGGCGGGTGTGTGTCCGAACCCGGGCAAGTAATCGAGCAGGTTGACGGAGGCGCCGGTGCGACCCACCGGCGCCTCTTCATGCGTGGTACCAAGTCGGCGTGACGATCACGGTGGCCCTGGCCGGTGACACCATGCTGGGACGGGGTGTGGCCGAGCGGCTCCACGAGGACCCGGTCACCTCTCTGGTCGGTTCCGAGGTCGTAGAGTTCGCTCGCACGGCGGATCTGTTCGTCCTGAACCTGGAGTGCTGCATCTCCGAGCGCGGGGAGCGGTGGCCCGACCCGATGAAGCCCTTCTTCTTTCGCGCTCCTCCCTCCGCCGTTGAGCTGTTGAGCCACCTGGGCGTCGACTGCGTGACGCTGGCCAACAACCACGCGCTGGATTTCGGGGAGGACGCCCTCCTCGACACACTGAAGCACCTGGCGGATGGGGGGATCGCCCACGTTGGGGCGGGGGAGGATCAGGGCGCCGCGCGCGCTCCGGTCATCCTGGAGGCGCGGCGAGAACGGGTCGCGGTGATCGGCGCGTCAGACCATCCGGCGGAGTTCGCGGCGGGCCCCGACTCGCCTGGCATCGCCTTCGCCGACCTCCGTGGCGGAGCCGACTGGCTCCCGGAGGCTGTGGCCGGGATCGACGCCGGCACCATCCTGGTTACGCCCCACTGGGGCCCGAATATGACCCCGGAGCCGGTCCCTCACGTTCGCGCCGCCGCCGATGACCTCGTCGCCGCGGGCGCGACGTTGGTGGCCGGCCACTCGGCGCACGTCTTCCACGGGGTGCAGGGCCGGGTCCTCTACGACCTGGGGGACTTTCTGGACGATTACGCGGTCGATCCGGTTCTTCGGAACGACTTGGGGTTGCTGTTCGTCGTGACGCTGGATGGGGAGGGGCCGCGGAGACTCGAAGGGCTTCCCCTGAAGCTTGACTTCTGCATGACCCGTGCGGCCGACGGCGAGGAGGCGACGTGGATCCGGGATCGGTTCCGCGCGGCC